>NZ_QUCY01000001.1:0-261239 GCF_003474385.1 Eggerthella sp. AM16-19 | reverse complement strand
CGAACCTGGATAGGAGAATCTGAACCCCCATCAACTTTACGCCGTCAGACGTTGCATTTGATTTGAAAAATCAAGGGCTTTATAATGGAAAATAGCGAATCTTTTTTCTGAACGACGCTCGTCTCTCACCTTTTTGGAGGGTCAGGGGTATGAATCTATCGCAGCTTCACTATTTCAAGAAATTGGCGGAAGTTCTTCATTATACGCGTGCTGCTCAGGAACTGTTTATCACGCAGCCTACGTTGTCCGGTGCCATTTCCTCTTTGGAAAACGAATTGGAGGTATCGCTGTTCGAGCGTTCCGGTCGTTCGGTCAGCTTGACGCCTCAGGGTGAGATATTCTATGAGCATGTGTGCCTTGCGTTGCGTGCCATCGATGACGGTGTTGCCGCCGTGCAGGATCGGGGCCATTCCATCGTGGGCTCGATAAGCCTTGGCACCACCTTCACTGTTCAAGATGACTATTTGCCTCTTCTCATGAGGGACTATTGCGCAGTCTGCAACAACTCGGTACTTACCAAAACCTATCAAGGGTTTACGAATTACCTGCTCGACCAGTTGCGTAAAGGAACTATCGACGTCGCCTTCTGCGGTAGGCGTGAAGGCGATCCCGAGCTGGTGTACTTCCCGGTAACGTATCGCAATTTGAAGCTGTGCGTGCGCGAGGACCACCCGCTTGCGAAACGCGACCATGTCAGCTTTTCCGAAATCGCGAAGATGAACCTGTCGACCTATCGTCGAGGTGCGCCGATCGGGGAGATGGTCAATAAGCTGCTCACCGACAATGGGCTTGAGGATGTCAAGCAAATCTACGATGACGATGTGTCCATGAGCTCGTTCGTATCCTTCAATTCGCCTGATTATGGTGCGATCATGCTTGACTCCCTGGGCGCTCGTCTGTTCAAGAACATCAAGTTCGTCTCGATCGATGAGGTGCCGGAGGGTTTCTATCGTATTCATATGGTGTACAACAAAAAGCACAACCACTCTCGGGCGGTGAAGGACTTCATCCAGTTCGTCCACACGTACAAGGGCAACGATACCTTCGAGGACGAAGAGATTCCGGAATAGGCGTTTGCCATGGATGAACCCATGCTCGAACGATTGCGCGCCCATTATCAAGGCCTTCCGCGAATGGGCCGCCTTTCCGGAAAATGCTCGATGTCGCTTCCGCCTCGGCTTTGCGGTCTTTACGTGCTCGACGTGCTGTGCCGAAGCGGCAAAGGCGCGTTCAAATTGAGCGATGCCGTTGGCGACACGGGCTTCGTATTGGGGGTCGACCCTGACAAGTCGTTTATCGAGCGGGCTATTGCAGCTGCTAGCGAAAACCACCGAAGCGGGCATGGATGGCGCCGATATCTTCGATTCGAGCAAGCTTTCCCTGAGAACTTGTCTGCAGCGGGCGTGCCGGATGCATCCTTCGATGTCGTATATGCGAACTGCGGCCTGGCGGATGTGCTCGATTTGCCCGCTGCGCTTGCGGAGTTTCATCGCTGCTTGAAACCCGGGGGCTATCTTTGGGTTGCCGAAGGCGTTTTTCGTGGTGAGCAGGCGCGTGATGACGCGATATCAGGAGACCGTACGTTGATGCGGCCCGTGTTCAACGGCGCATTGACGATAGACGCCTTCGTCAAACAATGCCTCTGCGCGGGCTTTGCTCGCGCAGAGGTTTCGGATGTCGTTTCGATCCCAGCTGATGAACTTGCGTTGCCGGAAGGGTGCGTGAGCGGTTCTCTTGCGATGGCCGACATCAAAGTAATCGCATAATGCCCAAAACCGGGTCGTATCCGCATATGAAGACGACGCGATACGCTTGGTTTCGCAAGGTTGCATGATTATGGTGAACTTGCGTCTGAGGGCGCCGGTGCTGGTAAATCGATCTTCCGTATGGTATAAAAGTTTTGCATTGCAGCAAGCGCGCGACGGCGCGCACCATACTTTCGCAGACGGAAAGTGGGTTTTTACCCGCTTTTTTGTATGTTAGGGCACAGAAAGGAGCTTATGAGCGTGCTCAGCAAGAAGGAAACCGAGCTGCTTGACGCGCTGGAGCCCCGTGCGGCGTCCGAAGGCGTTGAGATCGTGACCGTGCAGGTCGTAGGCGCCAAAAAGGCGCCTACTATTCGCGTGTTCATAGACACGCCCGAGGGCGTGAGCTTCGATGAGCTGGCGAAAGCGCAGGTATGGATCAACGACATCATGGATGCGCTCGACCCGTTCCCCGGAGCCTACACCCTGGAGGTGTCCTCGCCGGGCATCGACCGCCCGTTGCGCACGGAGCAGCATTTCGCGCGTTACGCCGGTCAGCAGGCCGTCGTGAAGCTCGCCCATCCCATCGACGGGCGCAGCAACTTCACCGGCACGATCGTTTCGGCCCATGACGGCAACGTCGTCATGGACGTCGACGGCCAGCAGGCCGTCCTGCCGATCGATCAGATGAAACGCGCCCACCTGAAGGGCATCGTGGATTTCAGCTCCTAGCCGGGGCTGTTTGGAGAAAGGAAGCTAAAACGTGGCAAGTTCTGAGTTGATCGAGGCTTTGCAGGCCTTGGCCCATGAGCGCAAGATCGACGAGCTCTATCTGATCGACCGCTTGGAAGCCTCCCTGGCCAAAAGCTATCAGCATATCCTCGACCTCGAGTGGGACGCTCGAGTGACCATCGACCGCCAGACGGGCAAGATCTACGTCTACGAGCTGGTCCCGGTCGGCGATCCCGACGAGGAGACCGGCGAGTACTCCGAGTTCGAGGAGCGTGACGTCACCCCAGCCGACGTCAGCCGTATCGCTGCGCAGAACGCCAAGAGCGTCATCAGCTCCATCGTTCGCGAGGCCGGTCGTCAGTCCATCTACGAGGAGTTCGCCGGCCGCGTCGGCGACCTGGTCACCGGCACCGTGCTGCAGGGCACGCCCGATTTCACCATCATCAAGATCCGCGACGGCGTCGAGGCGGAGCTTCCGCATTACGACGTGAAGCGCTATCCCGGCGAGCGCAACGAGCGCCCTGCCGGCGAGCACTATCGCCACAACCAGCGCCTGAAGGTGCTCATCATCGAGGTCCGCGATCCCGGTTCGGACGCCCCGCGCATGCGCGGCGAGCAGGCCCGCCCGGCCATCGTCGTGTCCCGCACGCACCCCGACCTTATCCGCCGCCTGTTCGAGATCGAGGTTCCCGAGATCTACGACGGCCTGGTCGAGATCAAGTCCATCGCCCGCGAGCCCGGCGCCCGCTCCAAGGTCGCCGTCACCTCCCGCGAACATAACCTCGATCCCGTGGGCGCCTGCGTCGGCCCCAAGGGCAGCCGCGTGCGCATGGTCGTCGAGGAGCTGCGCAACGAGCGCGTCGACGTCATCCAGTGGGATGAGGACCCGGCCCGCTACGTGGCAAACGCCCTTTCCCCGGCCAAGGTCGATCGCGTCCTGGTCGACGAGGAGAACAACTACGCAACCGTCATCGTGCCCGACGACCAGCTGTCGCTGGCCATCGGCAAGGAGGGCCAGAACGCCCGCCTGGCCGCGCGCCTGACCGGTTGGCACATCGACATCAAGTCCGCCAGCTTCACCGGCGCCCCGCTTCCTAAGACCGAGAACATGCTCATCGACGAGGATGACCTCGAGGACGAGGAGGAGCTGTGCGCTTACGTTGACGAAAACGGCGTCCGCTGCCGCAACCATGCCCGTCCCGACAGCTGCTTCTGCGGCATCCACGACGGCCTGGACGAGGAGTAGGCGTCACATATGGCAACGGCAACCAACACGGGCAAACGACAACGCAGCTGCATCGCCTGCGGCGCGCAGGCCGACAAAACGGGCCTGTTGCGCATCGTACGCACCCCTGAGGGGGCCGTTGCGTTCGATGCCACCGGCCGCGCACCGGGTAGGGGCGCCTATGTGTGCTCCGCGGATTGCTTCGCAGCCGCGTGCAAGAGGAACAAGCTCGACCGAGCGCTTAAGGCGACGCTCGGCAGCGATGATTACGACCGGATCGCCGCCGATATCGCCGCGCACGCGCGCGATGCGAGGGAAATGTAGAGGAGTGGTATATGGCCAGCATGCGAGTACATGAGTTGGCGAAGGAGTTCAACATGTCCAGCAAGGACATGCTCGATAAGCTCCACGAAATGAAGATCACCGCGAAAAGCCATGCCAGCATGCTGGCTGAGTCCGATGTGGAGAAGGTTCGCCAGAACCTGTCCCCTGAGATCAAGGAGCGCGCAGGCGAGCTTCCGGCCGAGGAGGCCAAGCAGCTCGCCGAGGAGCGCGCCGAGGCCAAGCGCCAGCAGGCCGAAGCCGAGCGTGCCCGTCGCGAGGCCGTCGAGCAGGAGCGCGCGGCCCGCGAGGCCGAGCGCGCCAAGCGCGCCGAGGAGGGCGGCTTTGCAGCCAAGCCCGCCGCCGTCAAGCCGCAGGCAAAGAAGGTGACCAACAATCCCTTCGAGAGCCTGGCAAGCCAGATCGAATCCGAGAAGGAGCGCGTGGCCCGCGAGGCCGCCGAGCGCAAGGCTCGTGCCCGCGCCGCCGCCATGGCCAAGGAAGTCGCCAAGAAGCAGGCCGTCGAAGAGGCCCTGCGCAACCGCAACTCCAAGGGCTCGGCCCACAAGCCCGCAGCCGCGGCCCCCAAGCGCCAGGCGCCGGTGCTCGGCGCCCGCAAGTCCAGCTTCGACAGCCTGCTCTCCCAGATCGAGTCCGAGAAGCAGCGCATCGAGAAGCAGAAGGCCGAGCAGCCCGCCCGCGGCGCCGATGCCAACAAGCAGCAGCGTGGCGCCCGCAAGCACGGCAAGAAGGGCATGCACGTCGAGCAGCACGTGCCCGAGCTCGAGCAGCAGGCATCGGGCGAGGACCGTTACGCCCAGATGGCCGTGAAGGCCGAGGAGCTGCAGCGCGACAAGGTGCTCGCCGAGGCGCGTGCCGCCGTCGCCGCCGCCAACTCCCATGAGGGCGAGGGCCGTCGTAAGAAGCGCAAGCAGAAGCGCGAGGCCGAGGCCCGCGAGCGCATGGAGATGGAGGCCATCGAGCGCGGCCTCGATCCCAGCCTCGTGCTCGACGATTCCGTCGTCGAGATCCCGCAGGGTTCCACCGTGGCCAAGTTCGCCGAGCTTCTCGGCGTGCAGCCCAACGACGTCATCAAGCGCCTGTTCATGCTCGGCCAGGTGCTCACGCTCACGCAGTCCATGTCCGACGAGCTCGTCGAGCTCATCGCCGACGACATGGGCCGCAAGGTTCGCGTCGTGTCCCCCGAAGAGGAGTTTGCCATCGTCTACCACGATAGCGACGAGGACCTCAAGCCGCGTCCGCCCGTCGTTACCGTCATGGGTCACGTCGACCACGGCAAGACGTCGCTGCTCGACGCCATCCGCCACACCGGCGTCGCCGAGGGCGAGGCCGGCGGCATCACGCAGCACATCGGCGCCTCGGTCGTGCGCATCGGCGATCGCCAGATCACCTTCATCGACACGCCCGGTCACGAGGCCTTCACGGCCATGCGCGCCCGCGGTGCCCAGGTGACCGACGTCATCGTCCTGGTCGTCGCCTCCGACGACGGCGTCATGCCGCAGACCATCGAGGCCATCAACCACGCCAAGGCCGCAAACGTGCCGATCGTGGTGGCCGTCAACAAGATCGACAAGCCCGGCGCCAACCCCGACCGCGTGCGCCAGGAGCTCGTCGAGTACGGCGTCATCCCCGAGGACTGGGGCGGACAGAACATGTTCGTCAACGTTTCGGCGAAGAAGAAGCTGCACATCGACGACCTGCTCGAGACCATCCTGCTGCAGGCCGACGTGCTCGAGCTTCGCGCTAACCCCGATGCGCTGGCCTCCGGCTTCGTCATCGAGGCCAACCTCGACAAGGGCCGCGGCCCTGTGGCCACCGTGCTCGTGCAGCGCGGCACGCTGCATCCGGGCGACACCGTCGTCGCCGGCACGTCCTACGGACGCGTCCGTGCGCTGGTCGACCCGCGCGGTCAGCATGTCGAGGGCGCTGCGCCTTCCTACCCGGTCGAGATCCTGGGCCTGAACAGCGTCCCGGTCGCCGGCGACGAGTTCCGCGTGTTCGAGGACGAGCGCGATGCCCGCAAGCTGGCCGAGGAGCGCGCGCTGCGTGCACGCTTGGCCGAGCAGGAGACCAAGTCGCACATGAACCTGGACGACCTGTTCAACCGCATCGAGGAGGGCAAGCAGACCGACCTGAACCTTATCGTGAAGGCCGACGTGCAGGGCTCCATCGAGGCGCTGCGCGACGCGTTCAACAAGATGGACCAGTCCGAGGTCAAGATCAACATCGTGCACTCCGCGGTCGGCGGCATCACCGAGACCGACGTCACGCTGGCTGCAGCCTCCGACGCCATCATCATCGGCTTCAACGTGCGCCCGACCGGCAAGTCCAAGCAGCAGGCCGAGAAGGAGAAGGTCGATATCCGCCTGTACCGCGTCATCTACCAGGCGATCGAGGACATCAATGCGGCCCGCGTGGGTCTGCTCAAGCCCGAGATCGTCGAGGAGGACACCGGTACCGCCGAGGTTCGCGAGACCTTCAAGGTCCCGAAGGTTGGCACCATCGCCGGTTGCTACATCACCGACGGCGAGCTGCACCGCGACGACAAGATCCGCCTCGTGCGCGAAGGCACCGTCATCTTCGAGGGCGAGCTTGCATCCTTGAAGCGCTTCAAGGACGACGTGAAGGCCGTCAAGCAGGGTTATGAGTGCGGCATCGGCATTGCCGGTTACCAGGACCTCAAGGTCGGCGACACCATTGAGGGCTACACCATCAAGGAAGTCGAGCGCACCGAGTAATCAACGTTAGCCGCCCGCATGGGCGGCGGGCTCGGCATTTGAAAGGGCTCCGGCATTCGATCCGGCTCCCAGCGCCGCAAGGTACGTTCCCGTATGCACGGGTCTTGCGGTGGCGGAGCGGATTCGAGGCCGGGGCCCTTCTCGCTACCTTCGAGGTGCCCTATACTTCATGTATCCAAACCTGACCCTTCAGAGGAGCTGTATCTATGAAGCAAGGTTCCACCAACCGTAAAGTCAATCAGCAGGCGCGCGAGGTCATCGCGTCCATCCTGCTCTTCGAGATCTCCGACCCGCGCCTGTCGCTGGTCACCATCACGGGCTGCGAGGTCAGCTACGACCGCAGCGTCTGCGACGTTTTCTACACCGCCGATCGCGGCGAGTACGAGGAAGTCGCCGAAGCCTTCGAGAAGGCCTCGGGCCGCATCCGCTCGCTCATGGCGCGTCAGCTTTCCTGGCGTGTGGCGCCTGCGCTTCGCTTTATCCTGGATAAATCCGTGGATGAGGCCGAGCGCATCGCATCCGCCCTCGAGCGCGACGCCGAGCGCAATCGCGAATCGGCCGCCATCACCGCCGAGCGCGAGGCCATCGAAGCAGCTGAAGAAACCGATCAGGAATAGCGGGGGGATTGCCGCTATGACCGTAACCCCTCAAACGAACTGCACGCTCGAACAGCTTGCCGATGCCTTGCGTCCGCTCGATGACTTCGTCATCTGCGGCCACGTTAGCCCCGATGGCGACTGCCTGGGCTCCCAGCTCGGCCTTGCCGCCGCGTTGCGCCAGCTCGGCAAGCGCGTGACCTGCGTGCTGGTCAAGGACGAGCCCATCGAGGAGAACCTGTTGCATCTGCTGCCGGGTGCCGCCGATATGGTGCCGGCGTGCGTGTATGATGGCCCTGTCGGCGCCTTCGTCGGCGTGGACGTCCCCACGCGCGAGCGCATCGGCCAGGCGGCGTGCAGCCTCCTCGATCGCGCGCAGGCCTCGTTTACCATCGACCACCATGCGGTCGACGAGCGTATGTGCGAACTGGCCTACGTAGACCCCGATGCTGCTTCCACCACCTTGCTCATCTGGGAGCTTTCGGGGATGCTCGGCGTCTCGCGTTCCGGCGATCTGGTCACGTGCTGCTACACAGGCCTGGTCACCGATACCGGTCGCTTCCAGTATCAGAACACCGATGCCCGCTGCATGCGGCTCGCATCCCAGATGGTCGAGGAGGGCGCCGATCCGGCATCCATTTCGCGAGCGGTATTCCAGAACCGCACGCTTGCCTCCATGCAGCTTGAAGCCCAGGCGGTCTCGCGCGCGGAGTTCCATGAGCGGGAAGGGTTCGCCATCAGCTACCTTACGCTTGCGGATTTCGCCCGTTTCAAAGCCGTGAAATCGGATGCCGAGCCGGTCATAAACGCGCTGCGTTCCATCGCCGGCGTCAACGTCGCCTGCATGCTTCGCCAGCACGAGGACTGCATCCGAGGCAGCCTTCGCGCGAAAGACGATACCGATGTGTCCGCCATCGCTCGCGGCTTCGGCGGCGGCGGGCACGTTGCCGCGGCAGGCTTCACCATGCATGGCAGCATGCAGGAAGCCGTCGATCAGGTGCGTGCCGCGCTGCAAGAGGCGGTGTGCGCCAGGTGAAGCGAGGAGAATCGGGGCTGTCGCTGGTAGTCGGCGTCGACAAGCCCAGCGGCATGACGTCCCATGACGTGGTCAATCGCTGCCGTCGCATCTTCGGCGAGAAGCGCGTCGGCCATACGGGCACGCTCGATCCGCTGGCAAGCGGCGTGCTACCCATCTGCATCGGCCCCGCCACTAGGTTGGGCGCTTATCTTACCGGGCACGACAAAGCGTATCGGGCAACCATCGCGTTCGGCGTGGGAACCGATACCGACGATTGCGAGGGTACGGTCACGCGTACCGGTGAAGCGCCGGTGGAAGCCGGTGACCGTGGCTTTGCGGAGCAGGCCGTCGAGCAGATGCTCGGGCCGCAGAAGCAGATGCCGCCGGCATATTCCGCCATCAAGGTGAACGGGAAGAAGTCCTACGAGGCTGCGCGCGAAGGCCATATCATCGAGCTTTCCCCGCGCGACATCGAGGTGTACTCGGCGAAGCTCATCGCCGTTCGTCCGGGCGTGGGGGAGCAGCTTCCCGAGTGGGATGTCGAATTCCGCGTTTCGAAGGGCACCTATATCCGCGCATTGGCGCGTGATCTGGGCCACAAAATCGGGTGTCCGGCTCATCTGGCTGCGCTCAGGCGTCTGGAGGTCGGCGGCCTTACGCTTGATGAGTGTGTGCCTCTTGAGGCGCTTGAGGAGCTCAAGCTGCGTGCCGCCTTGGACCCGGTGCGGTTGCTGGGCGTCCGCTTCGCTTACGTGGAGGGCGCAGCCGCCCAGGCCGTGGGCAACGGCAATGCGCTCCGTGCGGCCGATTGCCAGCTGTTCGAGCGCAGGCGTACCACGGCGCAGGCCGAGATGTGCGCTTGCACCGCCGGCGTGCGTGAAAGCGCACAAGCCCCGCAAGAGGGCGAGGTAATCGCGGTCATCAGTCAAAACAAGGTTGTGGCCTTGTATCAGTACGACAGCAAGCGTGCAATTTTCAAGGCATGCTGCGTGTTCCAAACGGGGGTGCTTCGTGGCGCAGATCTTTAAAGCCGACGAAACGTTCGATCGCGGGTTTTTCCAAGGCGCCTCGTGCGCGTTCGGCGTGTTCGATGGCGTGCATCGGGGCCATCGGTTCCTCTTGTCGTGCGCGCAGGATACCGCGCGCGAAAACGGCGGGAAGTCCATCGCGCTCACGTTCGACATCGATCCTGACGAGATGTTCCATGCCCAGCGTCTTCGCAAGCTCATGTCGAACGAGGAGCGCTTGGAGATGCTCGCGCAAACCGGCGTCGATGCGGTGGTCGCCCTTCCGTTCACGCGCGAGTTCGCGGCCAGCTCGCCCGAGGAATTCCTGGTTCGCACGTTCGGTACCGGTGTTCCCGCACATCTGCACGTGGGTTTCGATTTCCATTTCGGCGCGAAAGCCGCCGGCGCGGTGCCGGAGCTGCGCACGTGGGCCGATGGTCACGGCATGCAGGTGCATGCGCATGACCTGAAAAGCGAGGACGGCGCCCCCATCACCGCCACGCGCATCCGTTTGCTTTTGGCAGACGGGAAGCTCGACGAGGCGAATCATCTGCTCGGGCGCCCGTATTTCATGACGGGCATCGTGCGCCCCGGTCGCGGAGAGGGTGCCGATATGGGCATCCGTACTGCGAATCTCGAGGTTCCCGATCAGATGCGCCCGCTTTCCGATGGCGTGTACGGGGCATATGCGCACGTTGATGGCAAGCGCTATAAGGCCGCGGTGAACGTGGGCGTTGCGGCAACCTTCGCCGATCGCGCCACGGCAACCTGCGAGGTCCATATCCTCGACTTCGACGGTGATATCTACGGCCAGTACATGAAAGTCGAGTTCATGAAGTGGCTCCGCCCGATGCGCGCTTTCGACGATATCTCTGAGCTCATCGCCGCCGTGCAGGCCAACATCGATTGGGTGCGCGAGAACTTGTAGCGTTCGCCGAGATGATGCATGCCTTATAGGCGGGGTAACTTCGGCTCGGTGTTGCATACCTGCAGGGAGGGACTGCGGTCGAGCGGCTATCGCTGTTCGACTATCCCTTTCGAGCCATAGTGCGCTGAATCCGGTAGGGTGTTCGTTGCCGCGTTCGCGTGATTTGCGGAATTGCCTTCA
The DNA here is from genome assembly GCF_003474385.1 of Eggerthella sp. AM16-19. Classification (NCBI taxonomy): domain Bacteria; kingdom Bacillati; phylum Actinomycetota; class Coriobacteriia; order Eggerthellales; family Eggerthellaceae; genus Eggerthella; species Eggerthella sp. AM16-19. The sequence goes on along the minus strand of NZ_QUCY01000001.1, from coordinate 250,728 downwards.
CGGCGCTTTCATCCCGGTTCGCGCATCCTTCTCTTCGTGAAAACCAAAAAAAGAAGCGACCCGATCGGGTCGCTTCTTTTTTTTGCGGTGATATGGGTTGTGACCCTTACACGATGCCCTGGGTCATCATGGCGTCGGCGACCTTCAGGAAGCCGACGATGTTGGCGCCCATGACGAAGTTGCCCTCATGGCCGTACTTCTTGGCGGTGTCGTCCACGTTGTGGAACATGCCGCGCATGAGCTGCTCAAGCTTGCCATCGACCTCTTCGAAGGTCCAGCTCAGGTGCTCGGCGTTCTGGCTCATTTCCAGGCCGGAGACCAGCACGCCGCCGGCGTTGGCAGCCTTGCCGGGCATAAAGGCCACGCCGTTTTCCTGCAGGTACTCGGTGGCATCGAGCGTGGTGGGCATGTTCGCGCCCTCGCCGACCACCTTGCAGCCGTTGGCCACCAGCGCCGTGGCGTCATCGAGGTGCAGCGTGTTCTCACGTGCGCAGGGCAGGGCGATGTCGCAGGGAAGCTGCCACACGCCGCGGCCGTCGCCCTCGTGCCAGGTGGCGTTCGGGCGCTCGTCAACGTACATGGCCAGGGAAACACCCTTGTCATGGCCGGAACGCTTCTTGTTGTAGACATGCTCGAGCACCTGGTAGTCGATGCCGTCGGGGTCCTCGACCCAACCCTTGGTGTCGGAGCAGGCCAGAACCTTGCCGCCAAGCTGGGAAACCTTCTGGACGGCGTAGATGGCAACGTTGCCGGAACCGTGCACGACGACGTTCTTGCCCTCGAAGGAGTCGCCATTGGACTTCAGGTACTCGTCGACGAAGTACACCAGGCCGTAGCCGGTGGCCTCGGTGCGGGCAAGCGAGCCGCCGAAGGACAGGCCCTTGCCGGTGAGCACGCCGGTCCACTCGTTGCGCAGGCGCTTGTACTGGCCGAACATGTAGCCGACCTCACGGCCGCCGACGCCCAGGTCGCCTGCCGGCACGTCGGTGTTCGGGCCGATGTGGCGGTACAGCTCGTCGATGAAGGACTGGCAGAAGCGCATGATCTCGTTGTTGGACTTGCCCTTCGGGTCGAAGTCGGAGCCGCCCTTGCCGCCGCCCATGGGAAGGGTGGTCAGGGCGTTCTTGAAGATCTGCTCGAAGCCCAGGAACTTCAGCATGCCGAGCGTAACGGTGGGGTTAAAGCGCAGGCCGCCCTTGTAGGGGCCGATGGCGGAGTTGTATTCCACGCGGAAGCCGCGGTTGACCTGTACCTTGCCGGAGTCGTCGACCCACGGGACGCGGAACTGGATGATGCGCTCGGGTTCGATGATGCGCTCAAGCAGGGCCGCCTCCTCGAACTCCGGATGGGCGTCGAGTGCCGGCTGCAGGGTGCCCAGAATCTCGGTGGCTGCCTGGATGAACTCGGGCTGCTCGGCGTTTTTCGCCTTGACCTGCTCGATGATGCGCTCAGCGTAAGTCATTGCGTGAACCTCCTAGCGGATGAAATGTTGTGTTAACGGGTTGCATTATAGGTTTCGGAATTCCCTCGAAACGGTATATTAACGAAGCCGAAACAATGGGCGGAGACCTGCGGCGGACGGGCGTTTGCCCGGCGCGGGCGGCTTTCCTCATGATGCGTCGGTTCCTGCTTTCGCGTTATCCAGATGTGCGCGCGATGGGCGGTTCATGAGGGTTATCTGAAGGCCAGCTTCCGCATCCGCTGTAGCTCTCCATGGGGCTACAATCCCATATCCGCGCAAAGGGAAAAGGGAAGGAAGCGCTCGGTTTCATGACAAGGTTTGTGGATAGCAAGCTTACGCTGCGGGAATGGTTGCCCCTGATCGGCATCACCGTTTCCGCGTTCATATTCAATACTTCTGAGTTCATGCCCGTCGGCCTCCTGACCGGCATCGGCGCCTCGTTCGGGACGAGCGAGGGCGTGACGGGGCTGATCATCTCGGTGTACGCCTGGGCGGTCATGCTGCTGTCGCTTCCCCTTATGATATTGGGTTCCCGTTTGGCGTTTCGACCGCTTATGCTCTTGGTCATCGGCGTGTTCTGTGCCGGGCAGGCGCTTTCGGCCCTGGCGCCCAGCTATGGTTTGCTCATGGCAGCGCGTTTGGTGGTCGCCTGCGCCCATTCGGTGTTCTGGGCCATTGCAGCTCCCGTGGCGGTGAAAGTCGTCGACGAGAGGCACGCGCCTATGGCCGTTAGCGCCGTGGTCACCGGCTCGGCGCTTGCCATGGTTGTTGGGTTGCCGCTTGGTCGTATGGTGGGGCTTTGGTTGGGCTGGCGCCAGACCTTCGGCTGCGTATGCGCGGTAAGCGCGCTGGTGCTGGCGTACTTGGCGGTGGTGTTCCCGAAGATCCCGGCCAGCAAGCCCTTCACGCTCAAGCAGCTTCCCAGCATTTTGCGGAACAAGGTGCTCATGGGCATCTTCATCGTGACTGCTTTGTACGCCATGGGGTACTACACGGGTTATAGCTATATCGAGCCGTTCTTGCTGCAGGTTGGCGGTATGGACGAGCAAGTCGTCACCATGGCGTTGGTGGCCTTCGGCATCGCAGGGCTCGTCGGAAGCGCGATATGCTCACGGTTTTATCGCGGCCATCGCTGGGCCTTCGCTGTGTGGGTCGTCGCGGGTGTGGCGTTGGCACTGCTGCTCCTGCGGCCTGCCGCCCTCGGCATCGTCGGCGTGTTCGCCGTCTGCATGCTGTGGGGCATCGCCGGTTCGGGGTACTCTATCGTCTATCAGGCCGAGATCATCGAGTTCGCAAGCGATGGCGAGCAGACGGTCGCGATGGCCATCTTCTCCGGTATCTTCAACCTCGGCATCGGCACGGGGAGCTTCATCGGCGGCGGAGTGTGCACGTTCGACACCATTGCCGATGTGGGTTTCGTGGGGGCCTTCATCGCGTTTCTCGCCTTGCTGTACTGCGCATTCGTGCTGATCAAGCGTATGAAAGCTCAGAGCTCAAAGTAGGACCTGAGAACAATTGTTCGAAATATATCATATCGATATAGAACAGGCGTTCCCTGTTTGATATACTCCTCGTTATGGATTCTATGACGACATATCGTGCAATGGGCAGGATCGATGAAGAGCCGCAGCTCAATGCGGCCCAACAGCAGGCCGTCACGGCAACGGAAGGCTACGTACGCGTCATCGCGGGTGCCGGTACGGGGAAAACGGCCGCGCTGACGCAGCGGTTCGCATACTTGGTCAACGAGCTGGGCATTTTGCCCGGCAACATCTTGTGCGTCACGTTCACGAACAAGGCTGCCAGCGAGATGCGCGGGCGTATCCGTCGTCTTACCGGCGATCATGACACTGGTTACATCAACACGTTCCATGGCTTTTGCGTTTCGGTTCTTCAGGAAGATTCCCATGCCGTACGGTATCCGAAAAGCTTTCTGGTGCTCGACAACGCCGACATCGATGCCATGTTGCAGACCATCTATGAAGAACGAGGCCTTACGTTGCGCGATATGACGTTTTCGAATGCGCGCGACATGATCGAGATGCAGAAGCTCAAGGAGCATCCCAGCTATTATCTGGACATGCTCGAATGGTCTATCGCCGAGTTGCATGACAGGTATCTGCAGGCTGATAACGTGCGCGACATCATCTTCTATGGGTATCTTTACCAGGAGCGGAAGTGCTTTGGGCTCGATTACAACGACCTGATCGTATTCACGCTCTACGTGTTCGAGCGGTTCCCTGAAATCTGTCTCAAATGGCAGCAGCGATTGGAATACATCATGATCGACGAGTTCCAGGATATCGATGCGTTGCAATACCGGCTTATGGAGGTGCTACAGGGGTATCACAAGAACCTGTTCGTGGTCGGCGACCCCGACCAAACTATCTACACGTGGCGTGGCGCGGACGTGAACCTGCTGCTTGACTTCGATAAGCGCTTCCCCGGCGCGCGCACCATCATGATGCTTGAGAACCATCGGTCGGTGCCTCAGGTGCTTGCGGTGGCGAACTCGCTTATCGCGAAAAACCATATGCGTATCCCAAAGGACCTTGTCGCCGCGCGGCGCTCGTTCGGTCCGACGGTCTGGCATCATGCCGTATCGCCCCAGGCCGAAGCGGCGTGGATCGCCGAAGGCGTGGCTGCATTGCATAGCAAGGGGATTGCTTATCGCGATATGGCGGTGCTGTATCGCGCGCATTACGCATCGCGTTCGGTCGAGGAGGCGTTTCTCGATGCGGATATTCCATATTCGCTGTTCAGCGGTGTGCCTTTTTTCGGCAGAAGCGAGATCAAGGATGCGCTGTGCTACCTGCGCCTTATCGCGGTAGGGGATGACTTGGCATTTTTGCGCGTGGCTAACGTGCCCAAGCGCAATCTCGGCCAACGTCGCATGGCGTATCTGCAGCAGTATTGCGACGAGCACGGATGCACCATGCTGCAGGCTCTTGAGGCAACATGCGAGGATGATATCTTCAAACGCACGAAGGCGAAGCAGCTTATAGCGCTTGTGCATGGTTTTCGCAGGTCCGTTGAGGGCCGCCCGGTGTCGGAGGTGCTTTCGGCGCTGCTCGACGAAAGCGGCTACGAGCAGATGTTGCGCACCGAGGGAAGCCAGGAGCGGCTCGATAACCTTGCCGAGCTGAAGCAATCGGTATACGAGTTCGAGGCAACATGCGGCGAGGAGGTTACCATTGACCACTATCTGCACCACGTAGCCTTGCTCTCCAATGCCGATATCGCGGATGCGTCGAAGGATAATGTGCGTCTTATGACCATCCATGCTGCCAAGGGCCTGGAATTCAACCACGTCTTCGTTTGCTCGCTGTCCGAAGGCGTGCTGCCGTCGCGCAAAACGCGTACGGTTGAGGCCATGGAGGAGGAGCGCCGCCTCGCGTTCGTGGCGTTCACGCGCGCCAAGGATGGGCTGTACCTTACCGAGGCCGAGGGTTTCGGCCATCAGGGAGCGCCGCGGTATCCTTCGCGGTTCCTCCTCGATATCGACCCTGCGGCCTTGGAGTTTTCAAATAGGCTCGCTGACTCCCAGCTCGATGACGCCCGTAGCGCTTATCAGGCGACTGATCGCTGGATCTCCGATATGGCCGGGCAGGCGTCCATCGAACCGGGCACGCGCGTTGCCCATAAAGCGTTCGGACAGGGCGTGGTGCAGGGCATCGACGAGCAGAAGCGGGCCTATATCATCGCATTCGACGATTTGGACACGCCGCGTTGCATTTCGTTTCGCGTCAAGCTGGAGGTAGTGTGAGCAAGCCGGAGGAATTCCAACGATATAGCCGAACCTCGGGTTTCACCGAAGGCGGTTCGGGAAAGGCGCAGGGTATCGCCGGGGATGAAGGCGTTCGCGTCCCGGAAGGGGAGACGTTCGAGCAGAAGCTTGCGCGCATCAAGCGTGAGCTTGATGCGGTGCCGACGCTACCCGGCGTGTATTTATGGAAAGACAAGCACGGGCAGGTCATCTACGTCGGCAAGGCTAAACAGCTTCGTGCGCGCATGCGTCAATATGTCAACTTCCAAGATGAGCGCGCGAAGATCCCGCTGCTCGTCGAACAGATCTGCACGTTCGAATACATCGTGGTCGGCAACGAGCACGAGTCCTTGGTGCTTGAGAAGAACCTCATCAACCAGCATGCCCCTTGGTTCAACGCCGATTTCAAAGACGATAAGTCCTACCCGTTCATCGCCATCACGAAGGGCGATGTGTTCCCTGCAATCAAATATACGCGTGAGAAGCATCGCGCCGACACGCGCTATTTCGGCCCCTATACCGACAGTCGAGCTGCTCGCCGCATGGTCGACATTGCGCGCCGTGTGGTGCCGTTGTGCTCGTCGAGCTGCGCTGATTGGCGTTCGCTGAAGCGCAAACTGGAAAAGGATCCGCTCGCGTGCTTGGCCACCGATGTCCGTCCTTGCTTCGATGCGCATGTGGGCTTGGGGCCCGGGGCGTGCTGCGGCCGCGTCACGCCTGAGCAGTATGCCGCCAACGTCAGCCGTATCGAGCGCTTCCTCTCGGGCAACCATCGGGAGTTTGTGGAGGAGCTTTCGCAGGAAATGCAAGAGGCTGCGGCTGAGCTTGATTTCGAGAGGGCGGGTCGTATCAAGGCTCGAATCGATACGATAAACGGGCTATGCGACAAACAACATGCGGTAAGCTCTCGCAATCTTGATGCCGATGTCATCGGGTTTTTCCGCGAGGAGACCATCGCCGGCGTGCACGTGCTCATGGTGCGCGAGGGTCGTATCATCAACAGCAACGAGTTCGTGCTCAACCGCGGAAACGATGTTCCCGACCAAGATCTGCTGCACATGTTCCTGCTGCGCTACTATGATGCCACCACATCCATCCCGCACGAGGTGGTCGTGCGCGTCATGCCCGAGGATGCCGAGGCCATGGAGCAGTGGCTTACCGGCAAGCTTGCTAGCGCGCATGGCGCCAAGGTGCGCATCTCGGTCCCGGAACGCGGCGAGAAAGCAGATCTGGTCTCCATGGCCGAGCAGAACGCCAAGCACACGCTCATGCGTTACAAAGTGCGCACGAATTACGAGGATAAGCGCATTAACGATGCTTTGCTGCAGCTGGAGAGCGCCTTGGCGCTCGATGCGCCGCCGATGCGCATCGAATGCTTCGACATTTCCACCAACCATGGCACTTATACCGTCGCGTCCATGGTGGTGTTCACCAACGGAAGGCCCGACAAGGGGCAGTACCGACGTTTCAAGATCAAAGCCCAGCTTGACGAGGCGAACGATTTCCTGTCCATGCAGGAGGTTATGAGCCGCAGGTATTGCGCCGAGCGCATGGCCGATGAACGGTTCGGCAAAAAGCCCGATCTTATCATCTTGGACGGCGGCCTACCGCAGCTCAATGCCGTCATGCAGCAGTTCGACAGCATGGGGATCCATGATATCGCCTTGTGCGGCCTGGCTAAACGCGATGAGGAGCTGTTCGTGCCGTGGCAGGATACGGGTCCGGTGGTGCTGCCGGGCGGTAGCGCCAGCTTGTATCTGGTCAAGCAGGTTCGAGACGAGGCGCACCGCTTCGCTATCGAATTCCATCGCCAATTGCGCGGCAAGGGCATGACGGCAAGCATCTTGGACGAGGTCGAAGGCTTAGGTCCGGTGCGCAAGAAGGCGCTTCTCAAACACTTCAAGAGCTTCAAACGGCTCAAGGCTGCAAGCCTGCAAGACATCCTTGATGCCAAGGTGGTGCCCGTCCAAGTCGCCAACGAGCTGTATACGGTGCTGCAGCAGTATAATGAGCAGGCAAGAAATGAAATGGTCGTCGGCGGGGAAGGAGATTCGTGACATGACCGAGGTTGCAAGCGAGCTTGAGAACATGCCCGAGCTGGTTATCGTGAGCGGCATGAGCGGTGCGGGGCGCACCGAGGCCATGCATGCGTTCGAGGATCTTGGATATTTTTGCGTGGACAACCTGCCCAGCGCCCTTATCGGGAATCTGCTGGCCTTAACCGGCATGCCCGGCCAACCCGATAACCATCGACGCATCGCCGTGGTGTGCGACGCGCGCAGCGGCGGCTTCTTCAAAAGCTTGATGGAGGAGCTCTCAAAGCTCAAAAGCGCCGGCGTCGATTATCGGGTGCTGTTCTTGGATGCCGATGATGAGAAACTCATCGCACGCTACAAATCAAGCCGTCGCCGCCATCCCCTATGCACCGACGGCAGCTCCATCGCAAACGGGATCGAGCGCGAGCGCGAGATGCTCTACGATGTGCGCAAGCAGGCGCACCACGTCATCAACACCACCGATATGATGCCCGCTCAGCTGCGCAGCACCATCCGCGCGCTGTTCGCTCCCGGCGAGGAGCGCCAGGGCTTGCAGGTCACGGTGTACTCGTTCGGCTTCAAACACGGCGCTCCCGTGGATGCCGATCTGGTCATGGACGTGCGATTCCTTCCCAATCCGTACTACGATCCCGAGCTGCGTCCCCTCACCGGCCTTGACAAGCCTGTGCGAGATTACGTGCTGTGCCGATCTGAAACCGAGGAGTTCCAGAAGTGCTGGCGTGCGCTGCTCGATTGCGTCATGCCTGGGTACGTGGCGGAGGGCAAGCAGCAGCTCGCCATCGCCGTCGGGTGCACCGGCGGTCAACATCGAAGCGTGGCCCTTGCCGAGTCCACGGGGGAATATCTCAAGCAGAAGGGTTATCGCGTCAGCGTCGCGCATCGCGACCTGAAACTTGCCGAAGGCGTCGATGGACAGCTCATCAACGCTTCTGCGAAGCCGGTCGAAGGCCGATAGGATGAGCGAGATGCTACACGAAAGCCATATGGAGGGCGGTCATTTCCCCCATGACCCGTCCATGACCGAGGCGTTCGCGCCGCTGTATGCGGCAAATCCCGTAGTGCCGGAGACCAGCAGCTTGAAAGCCGTGGTCATCGGCGGCGGGACGGGTGCGCCCGTTTCCATTCGCACGCTCCTTTCCATGGGCGTGGAAACCTCCGCCGTGGTCGCTATGGCCGATGATGGCGGGTCGACGGGCATCCTGCGCGAACGGGCAGGCGTCACTCCTCCGGGCGATATCCGCAAGTGCATATGCGCTATGGCGGCCGACCCCGAGGACCCGCTTACGCGCGCATTCAAATACCGGTTCCCGTTTGCCGACAATCATACGCTGGGCAATCTCATGCTTTCCGCGCTCGAGGACGCCACGGGCGAGTTTCCGCAAGCCGTTCAGATCTGCGAGCGCTTGCTCAACGCGCGTGGACATGTGTACCCTTCAACGCTCGATCGCGTGTCGTTGGTCGCGCGCACGCGCGATGGGCGCTATATCGAGGGCCAGGCGGTTGCCTGTCATTCGCGTACGGCGCTTGCACACGTGCAGTTGCGCGGTCAGGGCAAGATCCAGGCATACCGGCCGGCGCTCGATGCCATCCGCAATGCCGACCTGATCGTGCTCGGGCCGGGGAGCTTGTTCACGTCCATCATCCCGAACCTGCTGGTCCCGGGCGTGGTGGATGCCATCCGTCAATCGAAGGGGGCAACCCTGTTCGTCTGCTCCTTGGCGGACATGCAGGGCGAGACATGGGGCCTTACGGCGCGCGAGCATGTCGAGGCGTTGCTCGCGCACGGCATGCGCGGGCTGCTTGATTACGTGCTCGTGCACAGTCCGTTTCCCGTTCGCCCCGACGCTTCCGAGACGGGCACCTTCCGTGCGGTCACGGGGGTTAACGTCGGCGATAGCCGATTCACGGTCGCTCCGGGCGAGGAGGCGGGAAGGCGCGTGCGCCCCGTGCGCATAGACTACCCGGATTTGCGCTCCATTCAAAGCAAGGGCCCTGTCGTGCTTGTGCGCAACTTGGTCGATCCGCAGCGTCCCACCTGGCATGACCCGTTGTTGCTGCGCGAGGCGTTCACGGGGGTGTTGCGCTTATGTCGTTCACGGCAGAGGTAAAAGACGAGCTTTCGCGCGTGCCGGCAACGTGCAGTCATTGCGATAAGGCCGTTTTGGCTGCGCTTGTGCGCATCGAGGGCACGCTGTTCGTGTCGGGCAAGAACCGCTATCGCGTGGAGATCGCCACCGATGCCCCGTCGGTGGCGCGTTTGGTCATCAAGCTGCTGCATGAGCTGTATCGGCTGAAAACCAACCTGACGGTTCGGCGAAGCGTCTTGCATAAAACGCCGAACTACCTGATCGAGGTTCCCGCCCAGCCTCAGCTTGCTGCGGCTTTGGTGGATATGGGTGTGCTGTCTCCTGAAGGCGGTCTGGTGCTCGGCGTATCCGAGCAGTTGGTAGCCAAGGATTGCTGTGCGGCCGCATATCTGCGTGGCGCCTTCCTGGGCAGCGGATTCGTATCCGACCCTCGCGGCGATTTCCATTTCGAGGTGATCGTCGAAACCGAGGAGCTGGCCGATGGCCTTGTGGATCTTCTGGCTCGCAAGAACATCAAGGCACGCATCATGCAGCGACGCAATTCCTATATGGTGTATTTGAAAAGCGGCAGCGCCATTCTTGAGTTCCTGGCGCTTGCGGGCGCTCATCAAAGCGCGCTTGCCATGGAAAACGCACGCGTCATAAAAAGCGTTCGAAACGACGTGAACCGTCAGACCAATGCGGAAATCGCCAACCAGGCTAAAACCTCGCGTGCGGCGATCGACCAGATTCGAGCCATCAGGCAGGTGGTGGAGGCGCACGGCATGGAGAACCTCCCTCCGGCGTTGCAGGACTTCATCAAGCTGCGCGTGCGTCATCCAGAGGCGACGCTCAAGGAGCTCGGCGAGCTCGCCAACCCTCCGCTGTCGAAATCGGCGGTGTACCATCGCGTGCGCCGTATCGAGCAATTGGCCGCTGAGCTGGAGAATCAGAATCGGTAACCGATAGTAACCGGCGTCCTGTCGTTAGGCGGGACGCGTTGGTCTGCGCTTGTCGACCGTCTGCCAAATTCGCGCCGCAAGCGTTTGACTTTCCGCTACACTAGCATTTCGTATGGCCCATAACTTGAGTATCTGAATGAAAAGGAGATACGCAATGGCAATCAAAGTAGGCATCAACGGTTTCGGCCGCATCGGACGTCTGGCGTACCGCGCCATGGTCAAGGACCCGGAGATCCAGGTCGTGGCCGTCAACGACCTCGGCGACATCCCGACGATGGCTCACCTGCTGAAGTATGACTCGGTCCACGGCCGCGCCTTCGATACGGTCGAGGTCACCGAGGATGGCTTCGTGGCCGACGGCCATGCCGTGAAGGTCCTGTGCGAGCGCGATCCCGAGAACCTGCCTTGGGGCGAGCTGGGCGTCGACGTCGTCGTCGAGTCCACCGGCATCTTCAAGACCGGCGAGCTTGCCAGCAAGCACATCAAGGCCGGCGCCAAGAAGGTCGTCATCACCTGCCCGGCCAAGGGCGAGGACATCACCGTCGTCATGGGCGTCAACGACGAGCAGTACGACAAGGATCAGCACAACATCATCTCCAACGCCTCCTGCACCACCAACTGCCTGGCCCCCGTCGCCAAGGTGCTGCTTGAGAAGTTCGGCATCAAGCGCGGCTACATGAACACCATCCATTCCTACACCAACGATCAGAAGATCTTGGACCTGCCGCATAAGGACCTGCGCCGCGCCCGCGCCGCAGCCATGTCCATGATCCCGACCACCACGGGCGCCGCTCGCGCCGTGTCCTTGGTCCTCCCCGAGCTGGCAGGCAAGCTCGACGGCTTCGCCACGCGCGTTCCCACGCCCGATGGCTCCATGGTCGACCTGACGGTCGAGCTTGAGCGCGAGGTCACCATCGAGGAGATCAACGCCGCTATGAAGGAAGCCGCCGAAGGCGAGCTGGCCGGCGTGCTCGAGTACACCGAGGATCCCATCGTGTCCATCGACATCGTGGGCAACAACCATTCCTCCATCTTCGACAGCAAGCTCACCATGGTCATGGGCGGCAAGTCCAACATGGTCAAGGTCGTGTCCTGGTACGACAACGAGTGGGGTTATTCCAACCGCGTGAAGGACCTTGTGAAGATCCTGCTGTAATCGGCTTAACCGCTTAACGCTATGAAGGGCCCTGGAACCGAACCTTGCCCCTTGCGTGCTGCGCCGTACGTGCCCGAAGCACGCTCGGCTGCTTTGCAAGGCGCAATCGGGACCAGGGCCTTTTAGCTGGCCATCGCCGCACCCGCGGTGATTCGAAAGGAAGTCATCATGGCTGATATCGCCACCGTCGACCAGCTCGACGCGCGCGGCAAGCGCGTGCTCGTCCGTGTCGACTTCAACGTTCCCGTGGCAGACGGCGTCTGCTCCGACGATACCCGCATCCGCGCTGCGCTGCCCACTATCGAAAAGCTCATCGACGAAGGTGCCCGCGTCATCCTCATGAGTCATCTCGGCCGTCCGTCGGGCGAGGGCTTCGAGGAGAAGTTTACGCTTCGCCCGGCCGCTTTGCGCCTCTCCGAGCTGCTCGGCCGCCCTGTTGCGTTCGCTTCCGACACCGTCGGCCCCGACGCCCAGGCCAAGGCCGCGGCCCTTCAGGATGGTCAGGTGCTCGTGTTGGAGAACCTCCGCTTCGACAAGCGCGAGAAGAAAAACGATCCCGAATTCTGCCAGGAGCTCGCCAAGCTCGGCGAAGCATACGTCAACGACGCCTTCGGCACGGCGCATCGCGCCCATGCCTCCACTGCCGGCGTCGCTGCGCTTCTGCCCGCCTATGCCGGTTACCTCATGCAAAACGAGGTCGCAACCCTCACCGGCATGCTCGATGAGCCCCGTCGTCCCTTCGTCGCCATCCTGGGCGGTTCTAAGGTCTCCGATAAGATCAAGGTCATTGACGCCCTCATGGACAAGTGCGACACCCTCATCATCGGCGGCGGCATGTGCTTCACGTTCCTGCTGGCGCAGGGCAAGCAGGTGGGCACCTCGCTCAAAGAGGAGGATTGGGTCGAGCGCGCGGCTGCCATGCTGCGCAAGGCCGAAGAGCGCGGCGTGAAGCTGCTGCTTCCCGTCGACGTCGTATGCGCCGATAAGTTCGCCGAGGACGCGAACACCAAGACCGTCTCCGTCGACGATATCCCCGCCGATATGATGGGCCTCGATGTCGGTCCTGAAACCGCCAAGCTGTATGCTCAGGCCATCTCGCAGGCTGCCACCGTGTTCTGGAACGGGCCCATGGGCGTGTTCGAGATGGAGGCGTTCGCGGCAGGCACGAAGGCCGTTGCCGAGGCCGTGGCCGAAAACCAGCAGGGCGACACGATCATCGGCGGTGGTGACTCCGTGGCAGCGGTCAACAAGTTCGACCTTGCCGACCGCATGACGTTCATCTCCACGGGCGGCGGTGCCAGCATGGAGCTGGTGCAGGGCGAGGCCCTTCCCGGCGTGGAGGCTCTGAAGCGCTAAGGTAATCCAAAGGGGGGCGCATGCGTCCCCCTTATCGTTTTGAAAGGAGCGTGCCTCATGGCCCGCAAACCGCTTATGGCAGGAAACTGGAAGATGAACAACACCTATGCCGAGGCCGTGGTGTTGGCGCAAACCATCTCCAATAACTTCGACAAGCACTGGACCGACTCCGTGGACGTGCTCGTGTGCCCGCCGTCCATCGATCTGAAGCCGGTCAACACGGTGTTCGAGTTCGACCATCAGCCCATTCAGATCGGCGCGCAGAACGTGTACTGGGAGCCGAAGGGCGCCTTCACGGGCGAGGTATCGGTTCCCATGCTCAAGGATGTCCATTGCACGTGCTCCATCGTCGGCCACTCCGAGCGTCGCGGCTACTTCGGCGAAACCAACGAGGACGTCAACCGCAAGGTCCGCGCTCTGCTCGATGGCGGCCTTTATGCTGTGGCATGCGTCGGCGAATCGCTGTCCGTACGCGACGAGGGCGGCGCCGAGGAGTTCGTCTGCGCCCAGGTGCGCGCCGCGTTCGCGGGCTTGGAGCCCGAGGAGGCCGGCAAGTGCGTGGTGGCATATGAGCCCATCTGGGCCATCGGCACGGGCCGCACGGCCACGCCCGAGCAGGCGCAGGACATGTGCGCCGCCATCCGCGCCACGCTCGCCGACATGTTCGGCGCCGAGACCGCCGATGAGATGCGCATCCTGTATGGCGGTTCCATGAACGTCGGCAACGTCGAGCAGCTTCTCGCGCAGCCCGATATCGATGGCGGTCTGGTCGGCGGCGCTAGCCTGAAGGCCGACCAGTTCGTTCAGCTGGTGAAAGCGTGCCTGTAATGAGCGCGTCGGAAAACGTCTGCGGGAAGCTTTCCCTTCCGGCATGCCTGATCATCATGGACGGCTTGGGTTTGGCGCCTGCGGGTCCGGGCAATGCCGTGTCGCTGGCATCCACGCCGGTGCTCGATCAGCTGTTCGAAACCTGCTCGCACACCAAGCTTGAAGCCTCGGGAGAGGCCGTGGGCCTTCCTGAGGGCCAGATGGGCAACTCCGAGGTGGGGCATCTCAACATCGGCGCCGGCCGCGTGGTGCATCAGGAGCTCTCACGTATCAACATGGCTTGCCGCACCGGCTCCATCTGCGATAACGCCGTGATCAACGATGCCATCGAGGCGGCAAAGGCGCCGGGTGCCGCACTGCATCTCATGGGCCTGCTCTCCGATGGCGGCGTGCATTCCAGCAACGAGCACCTGTATGTGCTCATCAAGCATGCCGTGGAAAGCGGCGTCGGCGATGTGCGCGTGCATGCGTTTATGGACGGCCGCGACGTCCCGCCGTCTAGCGGCAAGGGCTACATGCAGCAGCTGCAGGACTTCATCGCCGAGAACGGGTTCCAAGACGCCGTGCGCGTGGCAAGCGTCTCGGGCCGCTATTACGCGATGGATCGCGACAAGCGTTGGGACCGTGTCGCCAAGGCGTACGAGGCCGTCGTGTGCGCAACGCCGCTCGCCGCTTCGGCCGATCCCGTCGCCGCTATGCAGGCGTCCTACGATGCCGAGGTCACCGATGAGTTCGTCGAGCCCGTGGCGCTTGATGATCGCGGCGTCGTCGATGGGGATGCCGTCGTTTTCTTCAACTTCCGCCCCGATCGCGCCCGTGAGATCACGCGTGCCATCGTCGATGATGGCTTTGACGGGTTCGATCGCGCTCGTCGGCCCCAGGTCTCGTTCGTGTGCCTGACCGAGTACGACCCGGACATCCCCGCGCCGATCGCGTTCCCCAAGACGTTCCCGGAAAACGTGCTTGCCGACGTGCTTTCCGCCGCCGGCCTGCGTCAATACCATATCGCCGAAACCGAGAAGTATGCGCACGTCACGTTCTTCCTCAACGGCGGGCGCGAGGAGCCCAAGGCGGGGGAGCAGCGAAGCCTCATCCCCAGCCCCAAGGTCGCCACGTATGATCTGCAGCCTCAGATGAGCGAACCTGAAGTCGCGGACACGTTGGCTGCGGCGATCGATGCCGACGAGGCCGATGTGTACATCGTGAACTTCGCAAATCCCGATATGGTCGGCCACACGGGCGTCATCCCCGCCGCCGTCGCCGCCGTCGAAGCGGTGGATTCCGGCGTCGGCAAGGTCATTGACGCCATCCGCCGCAAGGGCGGGTTCGTCTTCATAACGGCCGATCACGGCAACTGCGACAAGATGATCGCGGACGATGGAACGCCCCATACGGCGCATACCACCGCGAAGGTGCCGTTCATCTTCGTGGACGGTGCCGATACCGGGCGGGTGCTCGGCGACATGGAAGGCGCGCTTTGCGATATCGCCCCTACGTTGCTTGATGCCATGGGGCTTTCCGCTCCCGCTGAGATGACGGGACGCAGCCTGCTCGCGTAATACGTGATTTTCATGACCCTGTTCGCGCCCGTTGTCGGTTTCTTGCCTGCGCGGGCGCGTTTCGTTATACTTAGTTACTTGCGTACGTAGTTATTTCGAGTGAAAGAGCATCACGTGAATCCGCTTTTGATCATCCTTATCGCCTTGCTGGTCATCTCCGGCTTGGGTCTCATCATCTTTATTCTCCTGCACTCCGGCAAGGGCACGGGCATCTCCGATATGATCGCCAGCTCCGTGTACTCTTCGCAAACCGGTACCAGCATCGTTGAGAAGAACCTCGATCGCATCACCATCATCTTCGCGGTCGTCTTCTTGCTGTCGCTTATCGCGCTTATGATCGTGTATCCGTCCGGCACTATCGCCGCCCGATAAAATTTTTTGAAATTGGGTCTTGGCAAGTACGTAAGGTTCGGATATATTAATTATCGTTGCTTTTCGGCAACAACTCGTCGGAGTGGTGGAACGGCAGACACGCAAGCTTGAGGTGCTTGTGCCCGTAACGGGTGTGCGGGTTCAAATCCCGCCTCCGACACCAGAATTCAGAAAGCGGCCATTAGGTCGCTTTTTTGTTGCCTGTTGTCGATCTAGGCAGTTTGTTTGTTGCTACCTGCAATCGAGGTAGTTGCTTGTTGTCAGTTGCCGATGGTCATCAAGCCATCGTCGTCTGCGGAAACCCGCTCCTCGAACCTTCCTTCGTTGCAATTCTAAATGCGCTTTGGGCACTACGGCAAAAAGTGAGCGTTGCCAAGGCGTGGCAAGACGCCAAATTACACGTGCGTCATGAGCATCAAAGTTGAACACAAGGTATTGGAGTATCTTGAATCTAGCCCTTCATCAGGGAAAACGGCAGCTTTGATCATGGCGTGTCGAAAAAAGTTCGAACTTTTTCAAAAAAGGGGGTTGCCAAGAATTCTGGTTCAGGTATTATATCTCCTTGCCGACGCGCCGAAAGCGCTGAAGCAAATCACTCAAGTGGGCGTTTAGCTCAGGGGGAGAGCGCTTCCCTGACACGGAAGAGGTCACAAGTTCAAATCTTGTAACGCCCACCATTTGTGATGCGGACATGGCTCAGCTGGTAGAGCATCACCTTGCCAAGGTGAGGGTCGCGGGTTCGAATCCCGTTGTCCGCTCCATTGTCTTAGATGAGCTGGTTGGGTAACTAACCAGCTCTTTATAAGACAAGACGCCAGGATGGCGACGTGGCCAAGTGGTAAGGCAGAGGCCTGCAAAGCCTTCACCCCCGGTTCGAATCCGGGCGTCGCCTCCAAATTTGAAAGTTAAATATGCGGACATGGCTCAGCTGGTAGAGCATCACCTTGCCAAGGTGAGGGTCGCGGGTTCGAATCCCGTTGTCCGCTCCATGAAATGATAGCGGTCGATAGTTCGGCCGCTTTTTTATTGTTTCGGTCTGAAGAGGCGTCTCCATAACGGCGTGAATCTACCTCGCGGCTATATTCCGTTAGGATCGAAAAGAATTTCAAAATGGGGTCTTGCAAAGATTCTCGATTCCGGTATTATATCTTCTTGCGTCTTGGCCCCCCAAGATGTGATTGTTGAATTGGGCGTTTAGCTCAGGGGGAGAGCGCTTCCCTGACACGGAAGAGGTCACAAGTTCAAATCTTGTAACGCCCACCATTTCAGTTTGATTCGGTTCAATGAGTCATTGTGAGATTTAATTCACAATATTGAATTTCTTCTTGCAGCGATTCGTTTTTCGTTTAAACTGATTTTAGTAATGCGGACATGGCTCAGCTGGTAGAGCATCACCTTGCCAAGGTGAGGGTCGCGGGTTCGAATCCCGTTGTCCGCTCCATGAATATATAGCGACCGATTTTACTCGGTCGCTTTTTTGTTGCTTTGGAATTTCAAGCCACAAACACCTGTTCGTGTGATAGGATACGCAAAACACTAAGTGATTATCAAAGGCTAGGTAGTATGGGTCAGGATTCCATTGTCATCAAGGGCGCTCGCGAGCACAATCTGAAAAACGTCGACATCACCATCCCTCGTGACAAGCTGGTTGTGATCACCGGTTTGTCAGGTAGCGGCAAATCAAGCCTAGCGTTCGATACCATGTATGCCGAGGGGCAGCGACGGTACGTTGAAAGCCTGTCCAGCTATGCACGCATGTTTTTGGGGCAGATGAGCAAGCCTGACCTTGATAGCATCGATGGGCTTTCCCCGGCGGTATCGATCGATCAGAAAACCACCTCTCGTAACCCCCGCTCAACGGTGGGCACCACTACCGAGATATATGATTATCTTCGTTTGCTGTATGCTCGCGTCGGCATCCCTCATTGCCCGGAATGCGGTCGCGTTATCAAGAAGCAAACCACCGATCAGGTGACCGACGACATATTGGCCTTGGATCCCGGTGCGAAGGCCATCATCATGGCGCCGGTGGTTGCTGGTCGTAAGGGAGAATTCACTAAGCTGTTCGCAGACTTGACCCATGAGGGCTTCAGCCGTGTTCGCATCGATGGCGAGATAGTGAAGTTGGATGGCCAGCCTCGTACGCTCAATAAGAAGATTAAGCACTTCATCGATGTGGTGGTCGATCGCGTGCAGCTCAAAGAGGCCGCAACCGGTCGCATCGCCGAAGCGGTGGAGCTTGCAACGAAGTTGGCGGAAGGCCGCGTCCTTGTGCAGGTGCTCGGTCCCGATGGCAAGCCTCAGGGCGAGGCGGGCGGTTCCTCAAGCGGCGCAAAAGGCGGTCTTGGCGAAGGCGAGCATCTGTTCTCCCTGGCATTGGCGTGTCCCGAGCACGGACACTCGATGGACGAGCTTCAGCCGCGCGACTTCAGCTTCAACGCGCCATACGGAGCCTGCCCCGACTGCTCGGGCATCGGCAGCAGGGAAGAGGTCGATGCCAGTTTGGTGGTTCCCGATTCCTCGTTGACGTTGTCGGAGGGTGCTATCGCGCCTTTTAAGAGCGGCAACTACTACCCTCAGGTGCTTAAAGCCGTTGCATTGCATATGGGCTGCGACGAGAACACCCCGTGGGAGGACATGCCCAAAAAAGTCCAGAAGGCTTTGCTCGAAGGCTTGGGCGAGGAAAAGGTCAGGGTGGATTACACCACGGTCGATGGACGTAACACCTACTGGTTCATCGAGTGGGAGGGCGCCCTTGCCGCGGTAATGCGCAAATACCAGGAGGCTCAAAGCGATACGCAACGCGAGAAGCTGCAAAGCTACTTCGCCGTTGTTCCGTGCCCCACGTGCGGGGGGAAACGCTTGAAGCCCGAGATCCTCGCGGTCACCGTGGGCGGCAAGTCCATTCACGAGGTCTGCGAGATGAGCGCTCTTGATTGCTACCACTTCTTCGGCGATTTGCGTTTCGAGGGGCAGCAGGGTGCGATTGCGAATCCTATCGCGAAGGAGATCGTCGCACGCTTGAAGTTCCTGGTCGATGTAGGCCTAGATTACTTAACCCTTGAACGCGCTACTGCAACCCTTTCCGGCGGTGAAGCGCAGCGTATCCGTCTGGCTACGCAAATCGGCGCGGGCTTGATGGGCGTTCTCTACATTCTCGATGAACCTTCCATCGGCTTGCACCAGCGTGACAATGAGCGCCTTATCGGCACGCTCGAACACCTTCGCGATCTCGGCAACACCGTTATCGTCGTCGAGCACGACGAAGATACCATCCGCGCCGCTGATTATGTGGTTGACATGGGTCCGGGTGCGGGCGAGCGCGGCGGTATGGTGGTAGCTGCCGGAACGCCGGAGGAGGTGGCGGCTACGGAAGGTTCGCTCACTGCTGATTATCTTTCCGGTCGTCGCGTAATCGCCGTGCCGCAGCAACGTCGTAAGCCCAAGCGCGGATCCCTGAAACTTACCGGCGCATCCGAGAACAACTTGAACAATGTGACGCTGTCGGTTCCTTTCGGTACCTTCACCGTCATCACGGGCGTTTCCGGTAGCGGTAAAAGCTCGTTGATCACCGATACGCTGGCGCCTGCGCTGGCGAATCGCGTCAACCATGCTCACCGGCGCACGGGCGCGTATCGCAAGATCACCGGCGTCGAGAACATCGATAAGGTGATCAACATAGACCAAAGCCCTATCGGCAGGACGCCTCGCAGCAACCCCGCAACCTATATCGGCCTTTGGGATGATATCCGCGCGTTGTTCGCCAGCACGCAGGAGAGCAAGGCACACGGGTACGGCCCCGGTCGATTCAGCTTCAACGTCAGCGGAGGCCGCTGCGAAGCTTGTAAGGGCGACGGCCAGATCAAGATTGAGATGCACTTCCTTCCGGATATCTACGTGCCATGCGAGGTGTGCGAGGGCAAACGGTACAATCGCGAAACCCTGCAGGTCACCTATAGGGGTAAGAACATCTCCGAGGTGCTCGACATGACGGTCGAGGATGCCTTGCTGTTCTTTGAGAACATCCCCGGGATCAAGCGCAAGCTTCAAACACTATTCGATGTGGGGCTCGGGTATATCCGTTTGGGGCAACCGGCTACCACGCTTTCCGGTGGCGAGGCTCAGCGCGTGAAGCTGGCAAGCGAGCTGCATCGTCGTCAGACAGGCAAAACGTTCTATATATTGGACGAGCCCACTACCGGATTGCATTTCGAGGATGTGCGACAGTTGCTCGTGGTGCTTCAGCGTCTTGTGGATGCGGGAAACACGGTGCTCGTCATCGAGCACAACCTTGACGTCATCAAAAGCGCCGACCATATCGTCGATTTGGGTCCGGAAGGCGGTGCACGCGGCGGCACCGTTGTGGCCGAGGGAACACCTGAGCACGTAGCTACTGTGAAGGAGAGCTACACGGGTCGATTCCTCGCTCGCATGCTGTAAAATAGTCTTGTTACATTACGACGCCTGCCGATTTCGGTGGGCGTCTTTGACGCTAAAGAAGCAAAACCCGTCTCCGCGCAAGAGGCGGGTTTCTTATTCGGGAAGGAGTTATAGGGGTGCATCAAGGAGCGGCTTTGCGGGGCGGGCATATGATGCGCGGTATCGTCTGCGCATTGGCTGGTTCCGTTTGCTGGGGCTTTTCCGGCACGTGCGCCCAGCTGCTCATGGGCGATTACGGCGCGCCGGCTTATTGGATCACGTGCGTGCGCATGCTCATCTCCGCGGTATTCTTCCTCGGCGTCGTGTTCGTGAAGGACTGGCGGTCGGTGGGGGCGCTCTTCCGTGATTGGCGTTCCATGATAAGCATCGCGGCGTTCTCCATTTTCGGAATCGCGCTATGCCAGGTAAGCTATTTTAGCGTCATCCATCATACGAGCGCTGGCGTGGGCACCACCATCGAGCAGCTGGGTTTGGTGCTCATCATGCTGTGGACGTGCTTCCGCAAACGCCGTCTTCCCAATCCCCGCGAGGTGCTGGGGCTCGTGTTCGCCATGGCGGGGCTCGTTTTGATCGCCACGCAAGGCGATCTTTCCCGATTGGCGCTGTCCCAGCAGGGATGCTTCTGGGGCATGGTGTCGGCTGTCGCGTTGGCCTTGTATACGCTGATGCCGGTTAAGGTGCTTGCCAAATGGGGCTCGATGATGGTCACGGGGTTCGCCATGTTGTTCGGAGGAGCGGTTCTCGCGCCCGTTGTGCAGCCTTGGGTCGTCCCCGTCGAGCTCACGCCCGGGTTCCTCCTTATCCTTGCGGCGGTCATCGTCGTCGGCACCTGCGCGGCTTATATGCTGTATCTGCAGGGAATCAATGACTGCGGACCTGTGAAAGCCGGGCTTCTGTGCGCTGCCGAGCCGGTCTCGGCCATGGTTCTCTCCGTGCTGTGGCTGCATAGCTCGGTGAGCACTTGGGATGTGGCGGGATGCGCGTGCATCCTCGTCATGATCGTCATGGTCACCGAGCTCGAGCCCAAGCGGGAAGGCGAGGGGTCGGATGCCGAGCTTGCGGGCGTGGAGACGGCGTCGCTTCCGCAAGATCCGCCGGTCTTCGC
This sequence comes from Eggerthella sp. AM16-19, assembly GCF_003474385.1. Classification (NCBI taxonomy): domain Bacteria; kingdom Bacillati; phylum Actinomycetota; class Coriobacteriia; order Eggerthellales; family Eggerthellaceae; genus Eggerthella; species Eggerthella sp. AM16-19. The sequence goes on along the minus strand of NZ_QUCY01000001.1, from coordinate 229,599 downwards.
CGGTCGTGCGTCGGTGCTCGGGTATTACAATAGCCGACCTGCAACCATGGCCGATATCGAACGCGTGAAGGCGTTGCTCGACGAGGGGCATCGTGCCTTTGCCGAATTGGGCATCGATGAGGGCAAGTACAAGAAGTACCCGTCCTCGCGGCGTTTGACCCGCAGCGTCAAAGACGGTTCCACGTATGTGGTGGAGAATGCCCAAGGCCAGATGATCGCCGTGTTCGCCGTGTCCTTCGCGGCGGATAAGAATTACGAGCGCGGCATCAAGGGCGAATGGGTCACCGACACCGGTGCATCTCCGCAACAGTACGCCGAGCTGCATTGGGTAGTCGTCGACAAGCCGGTCCGCAGACGCGGCGTCGGGTCGTTCATCGTCGACAGCGCCTGCCGTATCGCCCGTGAGGGTGGTCGCGTCAGCGTGCGTGCCGATATCTACCCGGAGAACGAACCGATGCGTTGGCTGCTTGAAACACGCGGCTTCAAGTTTTGCGGGACCATCCAGGTGCGCGATGCGTTCGGGCGGGAAAAGCCGCGTTCCGCGTATGAGCTGCGCTTGAGATAGGGCGGCATGACGGCGCTGGGCGCTGTTACGTAGCCGCTGTTTTGTTGGCGACACGGGTTCCGTTGTGGATTCTGGGTTGCCAACTACTTGCAGACGTTTACCATGGCTGAGGGTGTTCGCATCATCTATGCAGGAAAGGGCAGAGCCGCATCGACGGCTGGAAGTGAGGTTAACCATGACATTGCAGTTCCGCATTGCCGACCATGGCGACTTCGATGGCATCTGGGCCGTGCTCATGGATGGCAAGGCCGCGCTAGGTCATCTTGGCATCGATCAATGGCAGGGTGCTTATCCTACGCAGCAAATCGTGCGAGATGATATCGAAGCCGGTCACTCCTATGTGCTTGAGGAAGACGGCGAAGTAGTCGCCACCACCGTCATCGGCTTCACCGGCGAACCGGTTTACGATTCCATCGAGGGCGCATGGTTGACGGCGTCAGACTCGCGCGACCCGCGATATGCCGTTCTGCATCGTGTTGCGGTCGCGCAAGGTCATGGCGGGAAGGGCCTTGGCCGCAATCTGCTGCAATCCGCTGAGCCGGTTGCCCGCCAACACGGGTGCGAGAGTCTGCGCATTGAAACGCATCCTGGTAACATTCCCATGCTCAAACTCATAGAGCGATGCGGCTTCAGCCGTTGCGGTATCGTGCATATCAGCCATGCGGAAGGTGCTTCCACTGACCGCGTCGCGTTCGAGAAGTTACTCTAACGCAGCCTTTTCTGTAAACTCTGCGCGTGTGCCCGCGGGGTACAGGCGGTTTGCGGGGCATTCACTATACTTGAACCTATGTCTAACGGAACTCGTGAAAAACAAGCGCTCGGCGTATTCCTCATCCTGATCGTGCTCAGCACGTTCGGGATCGCCTGGTATATGGTTGCAGGGCATTCATGGAACGTAGCCGCATCCTCCATCGATGAAAAGGTGGGTCAGATGGAAGGGTACACCTCCATCGTGTACGCAGGCACGCTTCCCGTGCAGGCGGATGCGAGGACGCTTGATTCCCAAAACGGCTTCGATGCGCAGCTCGAAGAGGGAGTGGGCTCTGCGGACGCGGCCGAAAAGGTCGACGAGGGTGTTTCGGGATCTGGGAGCGGCTCCGCTTCCTCCGCTTGCCCGGATACGGCTGCGTCGTCCACCTCTTCTGATACGGCTGCATCGGCGTCCTCCTCCGGTGGCAGCGCAGCTTCATCGTCTGCAGACGAGAATGCATCTGTGAACGGTGCTTCATCGAGTACGGGTTCTAGCAACGGCTCGAATACATCAAGCTCTTCGAAGGGCGCTTTGGGGCAGACGAAGTCTTCCGATGGCCTTGCTGGTCAAACGCATAATGATGAGGCGTCCGGCTTGACGTCCGATGTCGGCAGCGTTGCGGCGCCTGTCCCCGATACCGGCGAACGGGACGATGGCGAATCTGATCGAACTTCCGATAACGCGACGGTGCTGAAAGCCGCTACCGTCCGCGGCGGCATGGATGTTGCCAAGAGCCAGCCGGTCTCGCCTGAGGAGGTTCAGACCAACTATGAGGAGAAGGGCGCCACGGTGCTGGTGCTCGATACAGCCGACCCGTCCGAATACAGCGATGGCGTTATCCTCAAGCGCGGCTCGAAGCGCATCGGCGTGTTCTACGTTGATGTTCCGCTTTCCGAAAAGGCTGCCGAAGCGCGTGTCAAATACTTCCGCGATTGCAAGGTCGATCTTGTCGTATGCATCTCTTCGGTTCGCACCTATGTGCGCAACCTCCAGGGCGCCGACATCGTGATCACGCTGCAGGATGAGGAAGTGTCCACGATGGGCGGCAACTCCAACGGGTCCTTTTTCGTGAACGCGCCTCACATGGATAGCGTCGGGGCCATTCTGGTGTCTCCGAGCAATGTTGTGTCCGCAAAGGTTATCGAAAGCCTGTAGCAGTCGGAATCTCTGCTTCTGCGTCGTCTTCTTCGTTGAGCGTCGTTTTTCGTGCTCCGGCATCATTCGCCGCTGTCTCGCTTTGCGCTTCTCGCTAACTGACAGTGTTGTGGCTAGAATCCGTCGTGTCGCTTCGTTGTGTTATCTTTAACATTCCGGACTGATTGGCGGTATTAACCTTAACAGCCCATCGAATCCCGCACTGTTGCTGCCTCGGGCCTAGCAGGTAAGTTTTCAGTATTGCTCAAGTGATGTATCGTGCCGCTGAAGGTGTTGCGTCAACTGCGATCATGGACCTCTTCCTTGCGTTTTTTTCCTTTCCTCCCGTATGCCATCAAACGCATTCTCGACTCAGATTATGCAGTTTTGGAACGCCACGATGCAGGTATTTCGTCCAATGATGATGCGTTTACAGTCCGATATCTCTTTGAACCGCTGCAAAAGCGACCCGAGTGGATCGTAAAACAGGTAAACACATCTTAAAGACTGTCCAATTCTCAATCTATAACCCGATTACTGCTTTAGGAATAGCCAAGTAATTGCAAATGTTTGCATAGGGAAAAATAGACAAACACGCGGAATAGTCCAATATATCGCAACCCCTTTGGGGTGATTTGTTCCAAATGGGTGCATTTGTGCACCATTTGGCGGAATGGTGTCAGTTTCGTATCAAATTATTCATTAGCATGAATGAGTATCCGTAGACGCACGATACGGATACGCGATGCGCCGCCTCGGCGCCTTCTCCCCGCAGCCTCCAATCGGCAAGAGGGCACGGTGGGCGGTTTCGCATCGGTTTTTAGACGAGTGCAAGACGAGTAGGAAAGGAGTGAGGGGCATGAACCTGTCACGCAGGGGGCTTTTTCAAAGCAACCGGCGCTGCGCTGGCAACCACGATGGCGTTCGAGCTTTCCTCGCAGACCCAGGCGTTCGCGTCTGAGTCCAAGCAAGACTGGAAGCTGGTGAACACCGAAGAGTACACCAACATCTGCTGCTATTGCGCAGGTGGTTGCGGTTCTTTGCTGTCGGTGCGCGACGGCGAGCTGGTCAACCTGGAAGGCGACCCCGACCATCCCATCAACGAGGGTGGCCTGTGCCCGAAGGGCGCTACCATGTTCCAGCTGCGCAACGTTGTCGACCCCGAGACGCGCGAAGTTATCAAGAACCCGAAGCGTTCGACGCGCCCGCTGGTGCGCCGTCCCGGCGCAAGCGACTGGGAGGATATCTCTTGGGAGGACGCCATCGCCGAGATCGCCCGCAAGGTCAAGGACACGCGCGATGCCTCGTTCATCGAGAAGAACGACAACGGCCTGACGGTGAACTACACCCCGGCCATCGCAAGCCTGGGCGGTTCCCAGGAAAACTCCGAGGAGGAATACCTGATGATCGCCAAGGGCAAGAGAAGGTCGCCTGGCTGCATGAGAACGGCTATCCCGATGCCTGCCTGTACGGCGAGCATGAGATGGGCGGTTTGCATGTCATCCAGGTGCTCAAGTACGGCATCGATGCTCATGACCAGGTGCAGGACCCGAAGGCGCCCGCCACGGCCCAGCTCACCCAGATCATGAAGCCGGTCACCGGTGCTATCTCCGGTCTGACCGTTGCCGGTTTGGCAGCCATGTTCGGCCTGGCCATCGGCTACAAGCGCTACAAGCTGGCGTACAACCCCGAGACCGAGGATACATTGTCGGTCATCACCGGCGACGTGGTGCAGCACGGCGACCCGCAGGATGATAAGACGGCGATGGAACACATCACCGAGAACCTTCCGATCGGTAAGAAGGGGGACAAATAATGAGCCACTCCGTTAACGTTTCCCCGGAAGCCCGCGCCAAGGACGCGGCGTTCCTCCAGGAGCGCGCGGCATCCGGCAAGGAGAAGTACATAGTCCGTCATTCGAAGCAGGCGCGCCTGACGCATGGCATCACGGTCATCGCGTGCATCCTGCTTGCCATATCGGGCCTGTTCGTGTTCGTTCCGCAGCTTGTGGGGTGTGCAGGCTGAGGTGCAGAAGGAACATGCCGGTAAGGTCGAGCATGTGGTTCCCGATGCGGGCGCGCTCAAGGAGTGCTCGAATGCCGAGCAGCCGGTGCTGCGCGCGTACCCTGCCGGCATCCCGGCTGATGCGCTGGCAGATGCTGCTGAGCGTTTGGCGGGTGCCATGACGGTGTTCGAGCAGTTCGACCAGGCAACGCTCGATGCGCTTGCGGGTGTGCGTTGGGACCGTTTGGTGGCGGCGTCGGACATGAAGCTTGCCGGAAACGACTCTTCCGCATACGTGGAAGGGTTCGCGGGCCTTTTGCAAGATGATGGGCTCGGCGAGGATGCTGCGTGTATGGGTGCAGCCGTTGTTTCGCTGGCGCTCCGTGCGCTGCTGGAGCCCATTGCCCAGGAGGTGCAGGCCGCACGCGTCGCAGGTGACGCCGATCAGCCGTATTCGGTCCATTGTCCGGTGTGCGGTTGCGAGGCTTCCGTTGCTCACGTCGGCCAAGCCGGCACGAAGACCAAGGGCCGCGGCCGTGCGCTGTGGTGTGCGCAGTGCGGTTGCGTCTGGGATATCGAGCGCGTGCGTTGCGTTCGCTGCGGCACGCAGAATCAGGGCCATTTGCATTTCTTCAACGTCGAGGGCGACGATGATCACCTCATTGCCACGTGCGATGAGTGCGGCGGCTATGTGCGAACCGTTTACCAAGAGGATGGTCCCATGGCGCAGCTGTATCCGTTCAGCTACGAGGTCGAGGACGTGATCATGGCGAAGCTGGACTTGATCGCATACCGTCAGCTTGTAGCACAGGAAGCGCAGCAGGACTAGACGTTAAGGCTTAACATCCGGTGTCCGTTCTAAGGCAGGGGTTTCGTCCCCTGCCTTTTTGCGTTTTGGGGCAAAGCTGTTCGAGGCACTTTCCCGTTCTTGATTTCGATTTCGGCAACCCCTGTCTTTCAAGATCCTATTCAGGCCAAAACTGAAGTCGAAGCATCTTTCTCGTCAAGGGACATGGGCATTTGCTTGCTGATTTGGAAAAGCCGCGCGTTATTAGGCTTCGTTTAGGGAACGTCGGTTAGGGATCCTTTTATTTGATACGAGGGTTGGCGATTTTGGCCCAAACTGAATTAATATGACTTTCAAGAGCCACTCATCAGGGAAAACGCTAACTATACTCAATTTGCATGACAGTATTAATTGGAGGTTTGAGTACGAAATCACGGGTTTGCATGATAGACGCGATCATTCTCTGACGGCATTATCGGATTCGTTGAAACGAGCTGACGGGTGCGATCGCCTGTCACGTTACAAGCGATGCGGGCAACGTCGATCCCGCTTTGCAACATCCTAAAAGGAGGAGTCATCAATGAAGTTTTTGGGCATGGGCGTTCCCGAGCTGCTTATCATCCTGGTCGTCGTTCTGCTTATCTTCGGCCCGAAGAATCTTCCCAAGCTCGGCAGCGCCATCGGCAAGTCCGTTAAAAGCCTGCGCGAGGGCATGACCTCCGACCAGGGTAAGCCTGAGATCGACCTCGATGAGGACGAGGAAGTGGAGGAGGAGCCGAAGACGAAGGCTGTGAAGGCCGCCAAGAAGGCTCCCGCCGCAAGCGAGGAATAGGATTTCCTTGGGGGCGTCAAGCCTCCGTTACCGGAAATACAGCAAACAGCGAAATGCCCGCGCAAGGTTTTGCACGGGCATTTCGCTCTATCCTGGTCCGCAGTTTTGATGGGAACGGGATTTGCGTGGTGATGGCGTCCTCGGTTTCGCTTATGGTGGGTAGAGGCGATGGCGTTATGGCCTGCGGGGCGCGAATGCCCGGGAGCTCGGATTTGCCCGGGTAATCTTGTGGTCCCTTGCGTGCAGTCGAGGTCTGAACGGTGCTTGCTGGTACACTTCAGAGTATGCAGAATTCTTCAACCCATCATACCGGCGCACCTGAGACGCGCTTCGATCCCACTCTTGTGCGTACGCTGCTTGGGTACGCGTGCCATCAGGCGTTCATGTTCGCGCTCTTCTACATGGGATGGAACAGCGCGCTCACAGTTGGCGGCTTCACTTTTGAACGCATCGATTTGCTGATCACCTTGCTTGCCGCGGCCGTCACCCTCATCGTGCTGCGCGCCGTTGCCCTGCGCGTGCGCGATGTGCTGCTGAACCGCTCGCTTATGTGGTGCTATGCGGTGTTGCTGGCCATCGGTTCCTCCGTTTCCCTTCCCGCCGAATACGGCCTTGCCTCAATGGTTATGGAAGGCGTTTTGGTGGGCGTTCCCTTCGCCTGCATGCTTGCGGCGTGGGGAAGGGCGCTCGGCGCCCGATCGCATGGGGAAAGCTCCCGCGGCGTGTTGCTTGCAACTGCCGTTGCTGCCGTTTTTACGTTCCTGCTCGCCGTCGTCTGTTCGCAGGCTCCGCTCGCTGCTGCGGTGGCTAACCTGCTTCCCTTCGGCAGCGCCTGGGCGCTTGTCGGCATCGAGCCGTTGCTTTCGAGCGAGCGCGTCGAGGAGAACGCGGACTCGCAAAAAAAACCTGCCCTCACTATCGCGACGCTGCTCGCTTCAAAAAAGCAGCGGGCAGAGACGCATCGCATTTCGCGTAAGGTTGTGGGCGGCTCCGTCGTGTTCGGCTTGGCAGGCGGGCTCATGGAAACCTATGCTTCGGATCCGGGTAGCGTCGCCACACCTACGTTTGCTGCGACGTTGCTGCTGTTGGCGCTGTTCTGCGCCGGGTCGTTGCAGGTTGTGGGCATGAGCGCCCGCCGTAGCGGGTCCGATGGCGAAGTGAGCAGGCTTTTGGTGGGCGTATATCGTCTCGCGCTGCTGCTGATGATGGCCGGATACCTGTTCATGCCCGTCTTGGAGCCCTTTGGCGTCCCAGGCGATTCCATCGTGCTTGCGGGCTACCTAGGCCTTTCCGCCGTGCTCGTTTCGCTGTTCGTGTTGATGGCGAAGCTGACCGGCATGGATGCGGCGCTTTCCTTCTCCAGAGGTTTTGCCGCGCTCTACCTTGGCGAAGCGGGAGGATTGGCGCTCGGCAATGTTTTGCAGATCGCCTCTCCTTCGGGCGACATCCCCTTCGCCGTTGCCTCTTGCGCGGGTTTCGCCACGTTGTTCGCGTTCCTGTTCCTTTTCACCGAGGGCGACTTCTTGGCGCTGTCACACATCGCCAAGCAGGCCGATCGGTTCGAGGATGCGTGCCGCGTCATGGCGTCCAAGTTCAAGCTTTCCAAGCGCGAATCCGAGATCTTGCCGTTGGCGCTTCGCGGCCGTACGGGCGAGCGCATGGCGGCGGAGCTGTTCATCGCGAAAAGCACCGTTGATACGCATTTGCGCCGCATTTATGGGAAATGCGGCGTACATAGCCGACAAGAGTTGATCGACCTGGGCGAACGCGAATCCCAGGCATTGTTATCCGGTAAGGAGTCGTGACCCATATGGTGAACGAGGTTTTGTTGGAAACGCTGCGGGAAATCGTCGGGGGGCAGGCGGTGCGCAGGGATGTGCCCATGAGCGGGCTGACCACGTTTCAGATCGGCGGCCCTGCTGCCGTGGTGGTCGAGCCGGCCAGCGTTCAAGAGGCAGCTGATGTTCTTGCAGCGTGCCATGGCGCTGGCCAGCCTGTGCGCTTGCTGGGCCTGGGCAGCGACCTGCTTGTGGCCGATGCGGGTTTGCCCGAGGTTATCGTTCGATTTGCCGAGCGCTTTTCGGACGTAGTTGTGGAAGGTTCCCGTGTGACGGTGCAGGCCGGTGCGTCGAACGCCCAGGTCGCCGAGGCCGTATGCGCTGCCGGTTTGGCGGGCTATGAGTTCGCCAGCGGAATCCCGGGTACCATCGGCGGCGCCGCCATCATGAACGCCGGAGCCTATGGCGGGGAGTTCCGCGACGTGTGCTGCTCGCTCGTGTGCGCCACGCCGCAGGGGCGTATCGTGAACCTTCATGCTTGGCAGGCATGCTGGGGATATCGTCACTCCATGATGGGCGATGCCGGTTGGGCCGTGCTCTCGGCCACCTTGCAGCTGCGCCCTGATTCTCCTAGTGAGATTCGTGCGCGCATGGATGATCTGGCTCAGCGCCGTGCTGAGAAGCAGCCCCTGGAAATGCCGAGCGCCGGCAGCACCTTCAAGCGTCCCGCTGGCTATTTCGCTGGCAAGCTGATTCAGGATGCTGGCTTGCGCGGTTTCCGTGTGGGCGGCGCGCAGGTTTCCGAGAAGCATACGGGGTTCGTGGTGAACGCCGGTGGTGCGACGGCTCGCGATGTTCGCGATTTGATTGCCGAGGTGCAGCGTCGCGTGTACGAGATGGAAGGCGTGCACATGTATCCCGAGGTGCGCATGTGGGGCTTCGAGGGCGAAGAATGGGACCGCGTTCGTTTCGAGGACGAAGCATAGGTCCGTTCGTTTCGAGGGTGGACAGAAGGTGCGCGCGTAAGATAAGGCGCCGCTATCGCGTTCGCGGATGCAGGTTTAAGGTAGGCAGGGGAGAGGCTGGATGTTTAAGATCAACCACGCGGTGTTGCATGTGTTCGATTTCGTCTCATGCGTGAACGTGTTTTCCGAAGACGAGCTGGACTTGACGAATAAGAACGTCAAGTCCTACGTTATGCGTATTGCCCGGCATGCGCTTGGCGGCATGGACAACCGTCGCGGAGAGTTCTTCCCCGACAGCGGCTTTGCGGCTGAGTTAAGCGCGTATTTCAAGGGCGAGCGCGACTTCGTCGACCTTTCCGTGCAGGTGGCCCAGTTCATGTCCGAGGAACTCGGTCGTATGGAAAACCCTTCTTCCTGCGATCTGTTGGTGGTGGATTTCGAAGATCAGGAAAAGCCGCCCGCCATGCCGCCGTTGGCCGACGACGCCACCGAGGAGGAGATCGCGGCAGCTACCGCAGCTGCCGAGGCTGCGGCGTACAACGCGCGCAGCGAGCATTACTTTGGCTTGCTGCTGCTTGAGAGCAAGCCCGCCTTCATGCATGAGGTCGGGCGCGGCGAAGACGGCGCCACCCGCAACAATATCGAGCGTCATCACGCCATTTTGCCGAACCCTTCGCAGAAGATTGCATCGTTTGCGCTGGTGAATGCCCGTACTATGGCGGTGCTGTTCGTTGACAAGCCCCGCCAGATCGCCGGTGAGGAGCGTTGGCTCATCCCCGACGGCCTGCTGCAATGCTCCAACGAGGCTTCCAGCAAGGAGCTGTTCGATACCACTATGGGCTTGGTCGAGGAAGTTGCCGAGGAGTTCGGGGTGAACTCCGCCGTTGCCATGGGACGCGCCAAGGCTTACCTGGCCGAGAACGCTGATGATTCCGACGAGGTGCCGTTTGACGAGTTCGTGGACGAGGTGTTCGACGATGAAGGTCCGCGCCGCCGTTTCGAGCAAGCTGCTGCCGACGAGCAGCTTGGTGACCGCGTGCACATGGAGCGGGATGTTGCCAAACGCGTCAGCCGCAACCACAAGATCGTCACCGACACGGGCATCGTGTTGACGTTCCCTGCCGAGTACAGTCACAACACCGAGCTCATCGAGTTCAAAAGCGCCCCGAACGGCCTCATCCAAATCGAGCTCAAAAACATCGGCAGCATCGAGAACCGCTAGCCCAAAGTGTCTGGGGTGGCGTTACTTCAGGTAGGCGCCGGTTTGGCGGTTCCAAAGGTTTGCGTATTCGCCGTTGGCGGCTACCAGGTCGGCGTGCGGGCCGTCTTCCGTGATTTTGCCGTGGTCGAGGACCACGATCCTGTCAAGGCTGGCAACGGTGGAAAGGCGATGCGCCACGACGATGCAGGTGCGGCCGCGCATCAGCTTTGACAGAGCGTCTTGCACGAGCGCCTCGCTTTCGGAGTCAAGGGCGCTTGTGGCCTCGTCGAGCACGAGCACCGGGCAGTCTGCCAGCAGCGCACGCGCGATGGCGACGCGCTGGCGCTGCCCGCCGGAGAGCTTCACGCCGCGCTCGCCGGTGATGGTATCGAACCCGTCGGGCAGGTTCTCAATGAAATCCAATGCGTTGGCCTGGGCCGCGGCCTCGCGGATCTGCTCCATAGTTGCGTCGGGACGCCCATAGGCGATATTCTCGGCAATGCTGCGGTGGAACAGCAGCGTCTCCTGCGGCACGTAGGCGATGGAGCGGCGAAGGCTTTGCTGCGTGCATTCGGCGATGTTCTGCCCGTCGATGAGGATGCGACCGTCCTGGATGTCGGACAAGCGCAGCAACAGTTTCGTGAGCGTGGTTTTGCCGGCGCCGCTCAGGCCGACCAAACCCACTCGTTGACCTGCGGGAATATGCAGGTTGAAATTCTCGAACACCGTGGTTTTCGCATTGCCGTCGGTGTAGTGGAAGCCGATTCCCTCGAAATCGATGGCGCCGTCCCGTACCACCATGTCCGGCGCGCCGGGCAGGTCGGCCACAAGCCGGGGTTCGTCAAGGGTCTGCGTCATCCCGCTGGCATCGCCGAAGGCGCGGTTGAAGCGCTGCAGGCCGTTGTTGATGAAGTTGAACTGGTTCGTGACGGTGTAGGTGTAGGTGAACATCATCACGAGCGTGCCGGCGCTGATGCCGTACCATGCGTTTCCGCCGGCGATGAACACGGCCACCACGCTCATGATGATCACGGTGATGCACGCGGTGATGATGCCGCGGGCCAAACTCGCCCACATGCGCTTGCTGTCGCGTTCCACCACCTGGCGGTTCGCCTGATCGAACAACGCGCGCTCGTAGTCCTCGCGCCCCGAGGTCTTCACGGCTAGGATGTTGGCCACCGAATCGGAAAGCTCACCGGAGAGCTGGTTTTGCGCGCTGGCGGCTTTCTCATTCAACGAAAGGATTCGCTTGTACATGTAGTACGAAACGCAAGCGTATACGACTAGCAGCGCCATGAGGATGACCACGTATACCGGCACGCGCGGCGCCAGAATGGCGCACGTGAATATCACCGAGCAGATAACCGGCAAAAATGGGAAGGTGATGGTTTCGAGCAACAGCTGGTAGGCGCTCATGAACTTGCTTGTCTGGCTGACCAGCGTGCCGCCGAACCGGTTCGAATGGAAGCTCATGGACTGGTTGCACAGCGCGTCGAAGCTCATGGTGGCAAGGTCGTAGGCCGCAGCGATCTCAAGCTTGTACATGGTGTAATCCTGAAGCTTGCTGGCTGCCTGCCCGAGCACGTTGATGGCGATGAGCGCCGCGATATAGGGGCTGTAGACCGCAAACACCTGGTCGGGCTCCACGCTTCCGGCGCTCACGCGATCGACGACCAGGCTCATCACATACGGGTTGCCGTACGATAGCAAGGCCACGAACAGAAACGTCGACGCCATAAGGGCTGCGAACAAGCCGAAGTGCTTGCGGGTGACCTGCCAGTAGTAGTGCAGGGTGCGGCGTGTGGTGGTCGATCGGTTCGTTGCCATGAGGCTCCTTCGAATGCGTATCAGTCCTGGTGCGTGAAATCCAGCAGCGGGGTGAGCGGGCCGTTGGACAGGATGGTGATGGTGCGGGTTGCGCGGCTTATCGTGGTGTAAAGGCGGTTCTGCGCCACGTGGTCGTTCGCAGGGAACAGGCTGGCGCCGGCGTCGGGGATGATGACGTGATCGAATTCCAAGCCCTTCGCCAGCGGCAGGGTGAGCGCCAGCACGCCGGAGGACGGCAGGCGCCTATCCTGGCCGATGATCTGCGGAGTGTCGTCGCCGAGCAGTTTCTGCAAGCGCTTGAGCTGGCTTTTCCAGGGCACCACCACGGCGGTGAGCCCGTCGTAGTCGGATGCTTCGCGAATCACGCGGCGCAGGTTCTGCTCGTAGTCCTCCTCGGTGGGACAGGCGATCAGCGCCGGCGGTTGGTCGGCGCGCTGCACAGCCGAAATCTGCATGCGCTCGCTTTCGGGCAAAAGGCCCGCGAACAGCGCCGTGATCTCGGGCGTGGAGCGATAGCTGGTCAACAGCTGGCAATCCTCGATGGAGCCGCGCAGGCACTCGAACACCTCACGGATCTGCTCGTAGGATGCCGTTTCCGGACGGATGGCCTGATGGGGGTCGCCGAGCAGCATGAAGTGTGCGCGGCGGAAAAAGCGGGCCATGACTGCCAGCTGGTCGGGCGTATAGTCCTGCACCTCGTCGATCATGACGTAGCGCGCATCAGGATTGCCCAGGCCGGTGACGGCCATGTTCAGGTACAGCCATGCGCTCACGGGTAGGTTCTCTACGCCGAGCAGGCGCATGCCGATGCGGTCGATGCGCAGCCACTCATCGCGCTCGATGGCAAGCATCGCCCCTGCGAAGCGCTCCTGCAGATAAGCGAGCGCGCAGTCGCGAGCTTCCTGCTCGGTTTGCGGGTCGTACGGCGCGTTGAACAGGCGCACCTGCTCATCAAGCGACAGACATAACAGCTCGTCCTGCACCGCTTCGGTGGCAGCCATCTGCTTCAGGCGCGCGTCTAGGCGGTTGAACAGTTCCTCGCGCACCAACGTGACCAGGTGCGGGCCGGCCGGCACGTTGGGGTACTTCTGCATCAGCTGCATGATGGCGCCGGCCGATACCAGGCGTACGCCGTAGAACTTGATGTCGCGCAAGTCCGCAAGCTCGAAGCGAAGGCCCTCGACGGCGCGGTCGATCTTCCATAGCAGTTCAAGCGGGCTTTCCTTGTCCTGCGGATTGCGGCCAGCGGGAAGCAGGCGGGCGCACAAGTCGTGGTAGGTGATGGTTTCCGGGTTACGTTCGCCCAGGTCCGGCAGCACGTTCTCGATGTATTTCGCGAACACAGGGTTGGGGCTGATCAAGAACACCTGGCGCGGGTCGAGCGATCCGCGGTTGCGGTAGAACAGGTACGCGATGCGCTGCAGCAGCACGCTGGTCTTGCCGCTGCCGGCGATGCCCGCGACCAGCAATGCGGGCACGTCCTCGTGGCGGATGATGAGGTTCTGCTCTTTTTGGATGGTGGCGGTGATGGCCTTCATGTGCTCGGAGCGCTGTGCGGAAAGCGATTGCAGCAGCAGCGAGTCCTCGATGGCGACATCGGAGTCGAAATACGCGCGAAGCGTTTTGCCCTCGATGTCGAACTGACGGCGGTTGAGCAGGTTGACTTTGATGGTGCGGCCGTTGGCCTCGTAGGAGGTGGCGCCGTTTTCCTGGTTGTAGTACACCTCGGCAACGGGGCTGCGCCAGTCCACCACCATGCGGCGGTAGTTTTCGTCGGCAACGCCGGCAAGGCCGATGTAGATGTCCTTGGCCGGGGCGCCGGTGCGCATCTCCAGGCTGATTTTGGCGAAGTAGGGCTGTTCGAGCAGCTTTGCGGCTGCGGCAAGGCGCTCGCTGTCGGCGTCCTGCTCAAGGTTGTAATCGCGGATAAGGTTGTTGAGCACGGCGTAGTCGACGTAGGTCTCCTGGGCTTCGCCGTCGCTGGCGAAGTTGTGCTTGACCTCGCCTTGCATGTCGTCTTTGTCTTTGGCGGCCTGCCAGCGGCGTCGTTCCATCTTCTCCGACAGGTTTTTCGCTATGGCCTCAAGCTTGGCGTACGTGTCGGACAGGTGGTCCTGCTCTTGTTGGAAGACCGGGTCGCATGCCTGGTCGGATGCGGTTTCGTTGAGGTTATCCTGCATGTTGTCGGCCACAGCTGCCCACCCTTCGCTCGAAATTTCGGCATTCTAGTTTAGCGCAAGCGTAGAGAGGCCGCCCGATTGCGGGCGGCCTCTCCATAAATAGGTAACGCAAAGCGGTGTACGATGCGATCGTCGTTTGTCATGCGCTTGCGAAACTGCGCCTGGTGCGGGGATTCCCGAACGAGGGGGCGCCATGTCGCACGCGTTTGCGCGAGGCTTCGCAGCTGTCGGCGCGCTTGCTTTCGGCGGCTACTTGCGCAACCCCTTCACGTTCATGCAGCGCATGGCGTTGAGGATGGCAAGGGTCGCCACGCCCACGTCGGCGAATACCGCCAGCCACATGTTCGCGATGCCCACCGCTGCCAGCACGAGCACGGCAAGCTTGACGCCCAGCGCGAACACGATGTTCTGCCACACGATGCGCATGGTGCGCCGCGCCAGGCCGATGGCGCGCGAGATGTTGGAGGGCTTGTCGTCCATAAGCACCACATCAGCGGCTTCGATGGCGGCATCCGAGCCCATTGCTCCCATGGCGATGCCCACGTCGGCGCGGGTGAGCACCGGGGCATCGTTGATGCCGTCGCCTACGAAGGCCAGGTTCGCGCCGTCGGCTTCCTCGGACAGCAGGCGCTCGACCTGGGCGACCTTGTCGGCGGGCAGCAGCTGGGCGTGGAACTCGTCGATGCCCAGCTGTTTTGACACCGCGCGCGCCACCTCGGCACGGTCGCCGGTGAGCATGACCGTTTTGCGCACGCCTGCAGCGTGAAGGCGCGTGATGGCCTCGGCGGCATCTTCTTTCACCACGTCGGCGATGACGATGTGGCCGGCGTAGCGTCCGTCAATCGAAACGTGCAGGATCGTGCCCGTAAGCTCGCAATCATGGTAATCCATGCCGTTCGCGTTCATGAGCTTGTCGTTGCCCACCAGCACCACATGCTCGTCGATCACGGCCGCCACGCCATGGCCCGCCTCTTCGCGAACGTCATGGATGCGTTCCTGGTCGATCGTGCCGGAATATGCTTCCTTGACCGACAGCGCGATGGGATGGTCCGAATAGGATTCCGCGTGCGCCGCGTAGCTCAGCAGGTAATCGGGGTCGATGTCGTGTTCGGTATGCACCGCCACCACGTTGAAGGTGCCGTTGGTCAGCGTGCCGGTCTTGTCGAACACCACGGTGTCCACCTTGGCAAGCGCCTCAAGATAGTTGCTGCCCTTGACCAGCACGCCAAGCTTGCTGGCGCCGCCGATGCCGCCGAAGAACGACAGCGGCACGCTGATGACCAGGGCGCACGGGCAGCTGACCACCAGGAAGGTGAGGCCGCGCAAAATCCAGTCGCTCCAGGCGCCCATGCCCAAAAGCGGCGGGATGATGGCAAGCAGCAGGGCAAGCCCCGTGACGGTGGGGGTGTAGTAGCGGGCGAAGCGGGTGATGAAGTTCTCTGTGCGAGCCTTCTTCTCCGCGGCGTTTTCCACCAGCTCAAGGATGCGGCTGACGGTCGACTCGCCAAAGGGCTTTTGCGTGCGGACGCGCAACACGCCGGTCATGTTCACGCAACCGCTGATGACGTCCATGCCGACTTCCACGTGGCGCGGAACGGACTCGCCGGTGAGCGCAGCGGTGTCAAGCTGGCTTGCTCCTTCGATGACGGTGCCGTCGATGGGCACACGCTCGCCGGGCTTCACCACGATGACGTCTCCGATGGCCACTTCGGCTGGGTCGACCTGCACAAGTTCGCCGTCGCGTTCGATATTGGCGTAATCGGGCGCGATATCCATCATGGATGCGATGGATTTGCGTGATTTGCCCACGGCATAGCTTTGGAACAGCTCGCCGACCTGGTAGAACAGCATCACGGCGCAACCTTCCGCCATCGAAGGCTCCGCGTCGGGGAACGCGATCATGGCGAATGCGCCGATGGTGGCGATCGCTATGAGCAGGTTCTCGTCGAACACTTGGCCGGTTTTGATGTTGCTGGCTGCCCGCAGCAGCACATCGTGGCCGGCGATGAGGTAAGGCACGAGGTACAACGCGAACAGCAGGTAGACCGCAGCGGCCTCGCTGCCTAGCATATCGGCCAGCGGCAGCAGGTGCTCGGCGGCGAATATGACGGCGAACAGGGCCAACGCGACCAAGATGCGGTTGCGCCACTTTCGTTGCTTTTTGTTCATGAGAGTGATTCCTTATGTAGGCAGCTTGCGCCCGGTTTGCTTAACGAACGATGTCGCAATCGGGCTCGAACTTGTGGGCAACCTTTTGAGCTTCGTCGACGATCTGGTCGAACCGGGCATCATCGGCGTCGATCATGAGCTTCTGGGTCATGAAGGTGACCTTGGCGTCGTTCACGCCTTCGATCTGCTTGATCCCCGCTTCGATCTTCGCTCCGCAGTTGGCGCAGTCGAGCTCGTCGAGTTTGAACGTTTTACGCATGATGGTTCCTTTCGCTTGGTGGATGTTTCGAATGGTATCGGGCGGGTGCCCGGCTATTCGCAGATATGGGTCATGCCTTGTGCAAGCATGGTGTACACGTGGTCGTCCGATAGGGAATAGATGACGGATTTGCCGTCGCGCTGGAACTTCACCAGGTGGGCTTGCTTAAGCTGGCGTAGCTGGTGGGATACCGCGGATTGCGTGGCGCCGATGGCCTCGGCCAGCTCGCCCACGGGCATGGGACGCGCCATCAGCGCGAACAGGATCTTGATGCGGGTGGTATCGGCGAACACCTTGAACAGGTCGGCCAAATCGTAGAGCAGCTCCTCGTCGGGCATGGTGTCGAAGCGTTGCTGCGTTTCCTGGCGGTTGCATCCGCATGGGCAATCGTCGTCTGGGATTTCGATCGAATCGGCTGCAGAGGGTGGGCCGGTGCGCGTCTCGGATGCTATCGGCTGGTCGATAGCGGCAGCATCGCATTGCTCCGTCTGCGGAAAGGCAGTTGGGATATCGCTTGCCATTGATCGAACCTTTCGATTAAGAACTAAACATATGAGCAACAGTTCATAAGTATAGCCTGGGTTACAGGCTTGTCAACCCATCGGGTATTTTCGGTGCGGGGGGGGACGAGCGGCCGTCGCATGGGTGCTCGTCGATGCTGTCGCAGCAGCAGGTAGTGTGCGTTTGGACAGTAGCGCCGGCGAAGCGACAAATGTAAGGTGCCTAGAGATAACTTTATCTTGACGATACCCACAAGGGGTATATACTGAGCGAATAAAACATGCCCCTAGGGGGTATATGGGACATTTGATGGTCCAATACGGGGGTCCAGACGCGAAAGGATGCGTATGAATGCTGAAGCTAGCGAACCCAGCGGCACGAAAAGGCAATGCGGATGCCATCACAAGGCCACGCCGCGCAGTCAGCAGATGCAGGATGACCTGCAAAAACGGCTGAATCGCGTGATAGGCCAGCTTAACGGTGTGAAGGCTATGATCGACGATAACCGCTACTGCGGCGATGTGCTCGTGCAGCTTTCGGCTGCCGAAAGCGCCGTGCACAGCATCTCCGCCATCATGCTGCAAAATCACTTGGAAACTTGTGTGGTCGAGCAAATCGAGCAAGGCAACACGCAGATTATCAATGAAGCCATGCAGCTCATCAAGAAATTCGCGCGGTAAGCGCTGGAAGAAGGATAGGCATGAAACGTACATTCGACGTAACCGGCATGACATGCGCCGCATGCTCGGCGCGTGTCAAGAAGGCCGCCTCGAACGTCCCGGGCGTTGCCACGGTAGCGGTCAATCTGCTGAAGAACAGCATGGAAGTGGATTTCGATGGCGAAGCTGCCACCCTTGCCGCTGTTTCCGCGGCGGTCGAGAAGGCGGGCTATGGCGCATATCCGCGGCCTGAGGCGGGGGTTTCGTCTACCAGCGTGCAGCAGCCTGTGCAGACGATGAACGATTCCGCTGCGGAAGCGAAACGGGTTCGCATGCGCCTCATCGTGAGCTTCTGCTTCACCATCCCGTTGTTCTATCTGTCGATGGGGCATATGTTCGGCTGGCCGCTGCCCGAGGTTTTCTTGGGCCATGAGAACATGCTCACGTTCGCGTTCACCCAATTCCTGCTGCTGCTGCCCGTCATCTTCGTGAACTTCAAGTTTTTCCGCGTGGGCTTCAAAACGCTTGCCCACGGCGCGCCGAACATGGATTCGCTCATCGCCCTCGGTTCTGCCGCATCCACTATTTATGGTATTGCCGCCATCTACCGCATCGGCTGGGGCATGGGCCATGGGGATATCGATTTCGCGCACACGGCCGCCATGGACCTGTACTTCGAATCCGCGGCCATGATCTTGACGCTCATCACGCTCGGCAAGTACTTCGAGGCAAGGGCGAAGGGCAAGACCACCGACGCTATCACCAAGCTCATGGATCTGACGCCGAAGGAAGCCGCGCGGCGCACATCGGATGGCGGCGTTGAGCAGGTTCCGGTCGAGCAAGTCCGCGTTGGCGATATGCTCGTGGTCAAGGCCGGTCAGAGCGTGCCTGTCGACGGCATCGTCATCGAAGGCGACGGCGTGGTGGACGAGTCGGTCATCACCGGCGAGAGCGTGCCGGTCGGCAAACACGCCGGCGATCCCGTCACGGGCGCCACCCTGAACAAGTCCGGGTGGTTCGTCATGAGGGCTGATCGCGTCGGCGTCGACACCACGCTTGCGGGCATCATACGCCTTGTCGACGAGGCCACCTCCACCAAGGCCCCCATCGAGAAGGTCGCCGACAAGATCGCCGGCGTGTTCGTCCCCGTCGTCATCGTTATCGCAGTTGCGACGTTCCTTGTGTGGATGGTGCTCTCCGCCGATGTGCCCACGGCGCTCACGCATGCCATCTCCGTGCTCGTGATCAGCTGCCCCTGCGCGCTTGGCCTGGCCACGCCAACTGCCATCATGGTGGGAACGGGTCGCGGAGCTTCCAGCGGCATCTTGGTGAAGTCGGCCGAGGCGCTCGAGGTCGCCCATGATGTCAAAACGGTCGTGTTCGACAAGACGGGAACCATCACAACGGGCAAACCCGTGGTCACCGATGTTGTGCGCGCCGACGGCGTGGACGAGCGTGGGCTTGCCAGCCTTGCGCTTTCCATCGAGCAACGCAGCGAGCATCCGCTTGCCCAGGCTGTTGCAGCTTGGGCGGAGGCCGCCGCAGGACAGGTTCAACCGGTCAATGCGTTCGAGCAGGTAGCCGGCGGAGGCGTGCGCGCGAACGTCGGCGGGGCGTGCGCGCTGGCGGGCAATGCCAGGCTGATGCAGCAAGCGGGCGTGGACGCTTCCGCGTTCGAATCGCGTGCCCGCGAGCTTGCCGATGAAGGCAAAACGCCCTTGTTCTTCGCCTGCGGTGGCAAGGTGTGCGGTCTTGTCGCCGTAGCCGACACCGTCAAGCCCTCAAGCGCCGCCGCGCTCGAGGAGTTGCGCGCCATGGGTTTGCGCACCGTCATGCTCACGGGCGACAACGAACGTACGGCGCAGGCTATCCAGCGCCAGGTCGGCGCAGATGAGGTCATAGCCGGCGTGCTCCCCCAGGATAAGGAGCGCGAGATCCGCCGCCTTTCCGAACGAGGACGCGTGACCATGGTCGGCGACGGCATCAACGACGCCCCGGCGCTTGCCCGCGCCGACGTGGGCATCGCCATCGGCGCGGGCACCGACATCGCCATCGAGAGCGCCGACGTCGTGCTCATGCGCTCCGATGTCCTGGATGTGCCAGCTGCCATACAGCTTTCGCGCTCCACGCTGCGCAACATCAAGCAGAATCTGTTCTGGGCTCTGATCTACAATGCGGTGTGCATCCCGGTGGCCGCCGGTGCGTTCTCGTTCGCGGGCTTCACGCTCAACCCCATGATCGCTGCGGCGGCTATGAGCTGCTCAAGCGTATGCGTGGTGTCGAATGCGCTGCGCCTACGCACGTGGAAGCCGCGCTTCGTCACGACTGAGGCGCAGCAGCTCGCCGGCAGGCAGGGCGAACCCAACGAAGAAGCTGTGGATGCAAGCGCATCCGAGCAGGATATCCCGGAAATCGATGCGGGTGCGCCCGCGGGCAAGGAGGTTGTCATGGAAAAGAAGCTCACCGTCGAGGGAATGATGTGCCCTCATTGCGTCGCCCATGTGAAGAAGGCGCTTGAAGGCGTCGAGGGCGTGTCGGAGGCCGTCGTCGATCTTGACGCTGGGACCGCCGTCGCGAAGCTTGCCTATGCCGTGGACGATACCGTTCTCGTGAACGCCGTTGTCGAAGCCGGCTACGAGGTGAAGGGCATCGAATAGGCCGGCATTCGTGTTTTCCGTGGATCGCGGCGCCGTCATCGCCTAGGACGTCACAGGTCCCGGTGCGATGGCGGCGCCGTTTCCGTTGGTCGCGTTAGCTTCCGGCGACGATCTGCCGCAACGCGGCGATGAACCGCTCGTTGTCCGACCTCGTGCGTACGCTCACGCAAAAATGACTTCCGGGCGAGACCCCGGGCGTGCGATCGAGGGTGCGAACCGGAAATCCTCGCTTCTGCAGCTTGCGCACGAGGTCAGGCGCATCCGCGGCTCCCAGATGCATGGATCGCCCCGGAGCGAACGAGCACATCACATAATTCGCTTCAGCAGGGTAGATGCTGATCCCGGGGACCAAGCTGAGCATGCACTGCATCCAGGGAATCTCGGTTTCAAGCACCTCGCGCGCCCGTTCCAGGTGATGATCGGGCGTTGCCAGCTTCAGCAGGCGCGCGCTGAGCGCGGCGGAGGCGGGGCGTTTGGCTATCTGGGAGATGCGGCCGGCCACGGCGGGGTGCGCCAATGCGCACGACAACGGCATGCCGGGCAGCGAGAACGTGTCCGTGAGCGACCGGATAACGATGAGGTTCGAGTGCTCATCGATCATGCTCGCGGTTGATTCTCCGCCGAGCGTCAGGTCGATTCCTCGCTCGTCGACGATCACCCATGTGCAGGCTTGCAGGTAATCCAGCAACGTTTGCCGCGCCAGCAGCCGGCTGGTGGGGAAGGCGGGGTTGGCGAGCATCGCCGCATCGAAGGATAGCCCCATGCGCCGAACAGCTTGCGGGTCGGGGACCACGAAGCCATCGGGACCGGGAACCTCCACGATACGATGACCGGCGGTTCCCAGGCATCGCTCGTAGGCGGCGCGCGACGGTACGGGCACCGCCACGGATCGTGGCTCGAACGAGTTCGCCACGGCAGCCAGCACGTCGGTCGCCGATGCGCCGACGGCAACGCAATCGGGGCGTACGCCGTAGCGCTTCGCCAACAGCACGGGAATCTGGGCTTGCGACGTGCGCTCTTCTTCGGGTGTGATGGGGTTTCGCGTCAGCAGGTTCAACGCCGGGCTGAAGGCCTCGGGCATGCCGAGCGGGTTGAGCGTCTGCGAGAAGTCGAGCCAATCGATGATGGAGACCTCGGAACCGGGCAACATGTCGGGTGCCGCCGATGCCGGAGCGAGGGCGCCCCATCCGGTGGTGCGAAGGCGTCCGTTCAATCCGTCCAAACCGCCCTCCTTCCCGTTGGTGCCTGATATCGCGATAAAGCCGAACGCTTATAGTAGCACAGCGTTTCGAGCACCGAGCCCCGTGGTAAACTGGAACACATGATCGATTCGAGCGAACATGACGGCATGCTGCCTTTGGAACCCTGGGATGGGCCGGCGATCCTGCTGGTCGATCTTGACGCGTTCTTCGCCTCCGTCGAGCAGCTCGACCATCCCGGCTGGCGTGGCAAACCCGTCATCGTCGGGGGAAGCGCCGACAAGCACGGCGTGGTTTCCACGGCCTCTTATGAAGCGCGCGTGTTCGGCGTTCGCTCCGCTATGCCTGCGGTCACGGCGCGCAAGCTTTGCCCTCAGGCCATCTGGGCCGCTGGCAGGTTCGATCGGTACAAGCAGGTCAGCAACCAGGTTATGTCCATCCTTAACGACGAGACGCCGCTTGTGCAGCAGGTCAGCATCGACGAGGCCTTCCTCGACGTCACCCCCACGCGCACCAACAGGGAGCATCCCGTTGCCGTTGCACGGCGTATCCAGCAACGGGTCGAACAGCTTGGCGTAACGTGCTCGGTAGGGGTGGGGACTTCGAAGACGGTTGCGAAGATCGCCTCCGATATGGATAAGCCCCGCGGCCTTACCGTCGTCTATCCGGGAACCGAGCGCACGTTTCTCGATCCGCTTCCCGTGCGCAGCATGAGCGGTATCGGCGCCGCCGCCGAGCAGCGCCTGAAAAGCCATGGGGTGGAAACGCTCGGGCAGCTGGTGTGCGAGGGCCCTGCGCGCCTTGAGCGGTTGTTCGGGAAGAACGGACGCGTCATGTAT
The DNA here is from genome assembly GCF_003474385.1 of Eggerthella sp. AM16-19. Classification (NCBI taxonomy): domain Bacteria; kingdom Bacillati; phylum Actinomycetota; class Coriobacteriia; order Eggerthellales; family Eggerthellaceae; genus Eggerthella; species Eggerthella sp. AM16-19. The sequence goes on along the minus strand of NZ_QUCY01000001.1, from coordinate 207,292 downwards.
ATGCGGGCCTGCGGTCTTGACGACTCGCCCATCCAGCAACATGTGCCGGTGAAATCGGTGTCGAACGAGGTTACCTTCGCGAACGACCTTCGTATGCGCGAGGATATCGAGGCGGCCATCAGCACGCAGGCGGCAAAAGTGGGCAGACGGCTGCGCGGCAAGGGCCTACGCGGGTCCACCATCGGCTTGCGCCTTCGGTATCCCGACAGGTCGAGCCGCTCGGTCCAGCGCAGGCTTGCTCGCCCGACCGACGACGAGCTGCTGTTCGCCCCCGAGCTCTGCGGCATGCTCAATGAGCTCTGGGAGCCTGGCATCGCGGTGCGCCTTATCGGGGTGTCCGTGTCCGGGTTTTCCGAGCCGGAAGGCGAGCAGGGCAGCTTGTTCGATGTGAAGCAGGTCGCCCCTCTCGAGGGCGATGCGAAGCCGCGCATTCAAGACGAGTCGAAGCGGCGTGGCCTGCTTGAGGCAACCGACCTGGTGAAAGATCGCTTCGGGGAAGGGGCGGTGCGTTTCGGCCACGAGCTGCGCAACGACGGCAACACCACCGGCACCGCTGCTAAGAATCCCGCTGATTATAAGTAGCATCACGCGAAGCACGCCTGCTTCCTCGATGGGAAGCAGGCGTGCTATCGATTTCGCCTTTCCGCGGGCTTGGCGGCGGCTGGCTTCGACGGGTGAGCGTGCAAGCCTGACGGCAGCGCGCTTGCTGGGACCCCATGCGCATGGTCGATCGGCATGCTTGAGGCAAGCGGATGAACGGCTAGTAATCCCAGTAATCTTGGATCAACTCTTGCCTGTTCGCCTTCTGCGATTTCTTCAGGATATTGTGCACGTGTACCTTCACGGTTCCCGGTGCAAGCGATAGCTCGGCTGCGATGTTCTGGTTGTCCTTGCCAAGCAATACCAGTCGCAAGATCTCGGTTTCGCGAGGCGTCAGCTTGTGGGATGCCGCGTACGGTACCAGGTTGTGGTTGATATAGGTTTCCACATGCTCGCCTCCTTGCGTGGGAGGTTCGCTATGGCGTACGGAAAGGTACGTCAGCGAAGAGCGCAGGGCCACGAACTCGCAGACCAAGGCAAGCAGGTTCTCGGCGAAGTTGCGTTCCGGGAAGAAGCCCAGGGGGATATCCACGTGTCCGGGGCCGATCAGCAGCAACACCAAGCCGTTCTCGGCCACCACCGCAAGCAGCAGCACCCACAGCAGCACATAGAACTTTGGGAAACGGCTCAATCGCAGCCGTAACCGATCGTCCTCGGTGGTGATGTATTTATATGCTGCGAAAAACAGCATCCAAGCGATGAACACCTCGCGCAGCGAATAGAACGCGAACATGTGCACATACCCTTGCGGAAGGAGCAGCATTACGGCAAGGCTTGCGCCTACGAACAGATACGCCGGGCAGAATCTGACGATAATCGAATCTTCTTCCACGTAGGCGCACACCATCAGCCAAAACGACATGAGCGTAGCGCAACCGAAGATGATGGAGAAGGCAGGGTCCCCGATGAAGAACGCCTCATGCGATACCGTCGACGATGTCATCATGTAATCGTCGCGGAACACCAGCATGCAATCGGCGTAGTACATGAGAAAGCCCACGAAGCAGTACAGCTGCACCTTGTTTCGGGAGACAAGATAGGCCGCCAGGCAGCATGCCGAGGTCAGGATCGCGCATATCTGTATTGCGATCGAGTAGTAAAACAGGAACATGCTTGAATCCATGGCGCATCGCTTTCGTTTGGTTATGGGTCCCAGTCGCAACGAGCTCAGTATATGCTAAATCTTCTTAACAAAGAAACGCCTGATGAGAAGCATCTATATCCGGTTTATACCTATGTGTATACCCACGTTTCCTCTAGTGGCATACGGCTAAACCTGGCAATCATGTGGTCAGCCCGAACAAGACGGGCGCAAGTCGCTCGCAGCTAAGCGAACTGAGCCAAGCAGGGCGTGGAAGTTGCGACAACGCTATACCGGACGAGAGTCCGGAACTCCATGAAAGGGGGGTGCATATGTCTACCGAGGCCGCTGCCGTCGACTCCGCAGGCGGGCCCGTGGTGAAGGAGAAGACGAAGAGGAAGAAAAAGCTTAGTTTCCCGACAGCGTTCACCATCCTGTTTGTCTTGACCATCATCGCGGTTATCGCAACATGGTTCGTGCCGGCAGGACAGTATGCTAAGCTTCAGTATGTGGCCGACTCCAATGTGCTTACGGTCACAAGCCCGCAAGGTGAGATCAGCGAGATACCTGCTACGCAAGACGAGCTCGACCAGCTCGGCGTGCAGATCGGTATCGAGCAGTTCACCGGCGGGTCCATCACGAAGGCCATTTCGATCCCCGGAACCTATGAGCAGCTTCAGGCTCAGCCTAAGGGCATCGCCGATGTCACGCAGGCAATGGTATCCGGCACGATCGACGGCGTCGACATCATGGTGTTCATCCTGGTGCTCGGCGGTCTGATCGGCGTGGTCAACGCAACCGGAGCGTTCGAATCCGGTCTGATGGCTTTGACGAAAAAGACCAAAGGCCATGAGTTCTTGCTCGTGTTCCTGGTCGCCCTGCTCATGGTCCTCGGCGGCACCTCGTGCGGCCTTGAAGAGGAGGCTGTGGCGTTCTACCCGATTCTGGTACCGGTGTTCCTAGCGCTCGGATACGACTCCATCGTATGCGTTGGCGCTATCTTCCTGGCCGGCTCCATGGGCACCACGTTCTCCACGATTAACCCGTTCAGCGTCGTTATCGCCTCGAACGCGGCGGGCATCAACTTCATGGAGGGCTTCGAGTGGCGCGTCGGCGGCTGCATCGTGGGCGCCATCGTGGTCATCAGCTACCTGTACTGGTACTGCAAGAAGATCAAGGCCAACCCCGAGGCTTCTTATACCTACGAGGATCGCGAGCACTTCGCGCAGCTGTTCAACGTTGAGCGCGGCGAGACCGCTGCTGCCCATGCAGAAGGCTTCAGCCTGCGCAAGAAGGCCATCCTGGTGCTCTTCATCTCCGCCTTCGTCCTTATGGTGTACGGCGTCATGAACCTGCACTGGTGGTTCCCGCAGATGGCCGCCATGTTCCTGGCCATCTCGATCATCATCATGTTCATCTCGGGTACCGACGAGAAGACCGTGGTGAACGCGTTCATCAACGGCGCATCCTCGCTGGTCGGCGTTTCCCTGATCATCGGCCTGGCCCGTGGCATCAACCTGATCATGGAAGAGGGCCTGATCTCCGATACGCTCCTGTTCTGGTCCTCCAACGCGGTCCAGGGCATGGCAGGCCCGGCGTTCATCCTGATCATGATGCTGCTGTTCTTCCTGCTCGGCTTCGTGGTCCCGTCTTCCTCCGGTCTGGCCGTTCTGGCAATGCCCATTATGGCTCCCCTGGCCGATACGGTCGGCATCGATCGCTACTCCATCGTCTGCGCTTATCAGTGGGGTCAGTACGCGATGCTCTACCTCGCACCTACCGGCCTGGTTTTGGCAACCCTGACCATGTTGGATATGAAGTACTCCAAGTGGTTCAAGTTCGTGTGGCCCATCGTGGTGTTCACCCTGGTGTTCGGCGGTATCCTCCTGTGCGCGCAGGTCATGCTCGCATAATGCCGCAAACATACTCCTTATGAAGAAGGCTCCCCGTGGGGAGCCTTCTTCATGTCTGCGCCGGCTGTGCGATCGATGGATCGTCGGGGCAAGCCGCGCTGGCAATACCCCCCCCCTCGTTCATCTGCTTGTGTTCCGTGGTCATTCCTCGATCAAGCAAGGCGATGTCGACGTTTCGGATTCCGATTCGCGATGACGATCGATCCTGGGCATGCTTTTGTATCGGGCGTGTCTTTAGTCGCGGTTCGATGCCAGGAAGAACAGCGCCATGGTGCCCGGGCCGGAATGCGCTCCGATGACGGGGTCGACATAGTTGATGCGGATGTCTTCGACGCCGAAACGTTCGCGGATCTTCTTCTCGAGCCATTTCGCGTCATCGATGCAATCGCCATGGGTGATGAAGACCGTTTGCTCGGCGATCGGCGCCGTGCCGGTGCGCTCCATGTGGTCGAGCAATGCGGACAGCGACTTCTTGCGTCCGCGCACCTTTTCCAAAGGGACAAGGTGACCCTCGTCGTCTACGTGCATGACCGGCTTGATGTTGAGCAGCGTGCCGGCCCAGGCGCTCGTCTTCGAGACGCGGCCGCCGCGCCACAAGAACATGAGGTCGTCGACGGTGAACCAATGCGCCAGATGCAGCTTGTTCGCCTCCGTCCAATCGCGCACTTCCTCGATGCCCTCGCCCTGCTCGGCGCGCTGGCATGCGTGCCACACGAGCAGCCCTTGGCCGCCCGAGGCGGCAAGCGTGTCAACTGTCAGCAGCTTGCGCTGCGGGTATTCCTCGCGCAATTGCTTTGCGAGAAGCTCGGTGGATTCATAGGTGCCCGAGAGACCACTGGAAAAGCCCAGGTACAGGATGTCCCTGCCTTGATCGAGCAAGCTGCGGAACAGCGTCTCGGTATCGGCAAGGTTGGGAAGCGAGGTGCGGAACACCTTTCCCTCGCGCATCATGGTGTAGAACTGCGAAAGATCGGTCTTCTCGCCTTTGAGATAGCTGCGATACACCGTGTCGTCGCCATCGGCCATGAACGTCAGCGGCAGCACGTGCAGCTCGTAGCGGTCGATGGTTTCCTCGGTGAGGTTGCAGCAAGAGTCGGTCACTATCTCGAAGCTTCGGTTCATGGTCGTGCCTTTCCTAGCAGGTTGCCCGTCTGCGGGGTGAGACGTCGCAAAACCCTTGGATTCGATGCGGTGCATACGGCGCAACGCCCCGTATTCAGCTTACATGTCCACACCAGTATAACCTTCCGAAACCATATCGCTGCACTACCGCAATGAACGGTACCGCGTTTTCTCTGAGTGCTTTTTCGGAATGTGGCCTGCGCGCGTTTCGTTTCCGTGGGTTTCCTATATACTAATCGGGTTTATAAGCAAGGACGGCATGCGCCGTCTGGGCATAGTTAGGCAAAGGAAGGCGCGATCTCGTGGCGAACACGTACAAGAACACCATGAATCTCCCGCAGACGGATTTCCCGATGCGAGGCAACCTGCCGGCATCCGAGCCGAAAAGGCTTGAGAAGTGGGAGCAGGAACACATCTACGAACAGGTTCTCGAGAAGAACAAGGACGGCAAGCCCTTCGTCCTGCACGATGGCCCGCCTTATGCCAACGGCCCCATCCACATTGGCCACGCCTTCAACAAGGTGTTGAAGGACTTCGTGAACAAAAGCCATGCCCAGCGCGGATACTTCACCCCGTACGTGCCGGGCTGGGACTGCCACGGCCAGCCTATCGAGCATATGGTCGAGGTCACCTTGGGCCCTGATAAGATGAAGGAAACGCCGCAGCCCGAGCTGCGCCGTCTGTGCCGCGAGTGGGCGACCAAATACGTCGGCATCCAGCGCGATGGCTTCAAGCGCCTGGGCGTCAACGCCGACTGGGATCATCCGTATCTGACCTATATCCCGAACTTCGAGGCCGGCAACGTGGAGATCTTCCGCGACATGTACCTCAAGGGCCAGGTGTATCGCGGCCGCAAGCCCATCCACTGGTGCAAGAAATGCCATACGGCTCTCGCCGAGGCCGAAATCGAATATTCCGACGAGGTTTCTCCCTCCGTTTACGTGAAGTTCAAGCTTGACGCCATGCCCGGCATCTTCGAGGCTGCCGGCGCCACCGGCGATGCATTCGTGCTTATTTGGACCACCACGCCGTGGACCCTTCCGGCCAACGCCGCCGTGTGCCTGATGCCCGACGCCGATTACATCATGGTCCAGGTCGACGGCAGCAACGTCATCTTCGCCAAGGAGCTCGTCGAGGAAGTCGCCGAGATTGCCGGTTGGGAGGATTACTCCCTGGTGTGCGGCCAGGACGGCCAGCCCGTCGTGCTCAAGGGCAAGGAGCTGTGCGGCCTTACCTATACCTGCCCCATCCGCCAGGACCTTAAGGGCAAGATCATCTACGGCGACCATGTTACGCTCGACTCCGGTACCGGCTGCGTCCACACCGCCCCGGGCCATGGCCAGGACGACTACCTGGTGGGCCTGCAGTTCGACATCCCCATCCTCATGCCCGTCGACGACAACGGCGTGCTCACCGAGGATGCCGGCCCGTTCGCGGGTCTGGATACCGACGACGCCAACCCCGTCATCATCGATTGGCTGCGCGAGCGGGGCACGCTCGTGGCTGCGCGCAAGATCAGCCACAGCTATCCGCATTGCTGGCGCTGCCATGAGCCTGTCATCTTCCGCGCCACCGACCAGTGGTTCGTCTCCATGGAGGAGAACGGTCTGCGCGGCAAGGCCATGGACGCCATCGAGCGCGATGTGACCTTCTATCCCGGCTGGGCCGTCAACCGCATCGGCTCCATGGTGTCGGACCGTCCCGACTGGTGCATCTCGCGTCAGCGCAGCTGGGGCGTGCCCATCCCCGTGTTCAAGTGCGCCAAGTGCGGCGAGACCGTGGCCAACGAGGCAACGTTCGACGCCGTCATCAAGCTGTTCTACGAAGAGGGCGCCGACGCCTGGTTCACCAAGAAGCCCAGCGAGTACCTGCCGCACGGCACGCACTGCGAGAAGTGCGGCTGCACCGAGCTCGTTCCTGAGAGGGATATCCTCGACGTGTGGTGGGAATCCGGCGTGACGCATACCAGCGTGCTCAAGCACCGCGCAGGCGAGGGCCTGACGTTCCCGGCCGATATGTACCTGGAAGGTTCCGACCAGCACCGCGGTTGGTTCCAGTCCAGCCTGCTCACCAGCGTTGGCGCTTATGGCTGCGCACCGTATAAGAGCATCCTGTCGTGCGGCTTCACCGTCGACGAGCAGGGTCGCAAGATGTCCAAGTCCCTGGGTAACGGCGTCGACCCGGCCGATGTCACCAGCAAATGGGGCGCCGATGTCTTGCGCCTGTGGGTCGCATCCGCCGATTACGCGCAGGACGTATCCATCTCCGACAACATCTTGAAGCAGATCTCCGACGCGTATCGCCGTTTCCGCAACACGTTCCGCTTCCTGCTGGGCAACCTGTCCGACTTCGATGATCAGGCGAACGCGGTTTCCAATTGGGACGATCTTGAGCCCATCGACCAGTACATGATGGCCAAGACCGCCCAGCTGCTCGCCGACGTCGAGCAGGCCTACGACAGCTTCAAGTTCAACGGCGTCTACCGTGCGGTCTATGACTTCGTCAACGACCTGTCCAGCGTATACATGGACGTCACGAAGGACCGCCTGTACTCCGAGTCGCCCGACAGCCCGCGCCGTCGCGCCGTGCAGACGGTGCTGCTCAACATCCTGGAAGTGCTCGTGCGCGTGCTTTCGCCCATCCTTTCATTCACGGCCGATGAGGTGTGGGAGTGCTATCCCGAGGCCATGCGCAACCGCGAAGGCCGCGTGTGCAACGTGCAGCTGGCAGGCTGGCCGCATCGCTCCGACTTCGTGCCTGCGCTTCCGGGCAAGCAGGCAGAGGAGAAGGTGCTCGCCGCGTTCGGCGGCGCCCTCGAGGTGCGCGATGTGGTCACCAAGGCGCTTGAGGATGCTCGCGGCGCCAAAGTGATCAACAAGAGCCAGGAAGCCACCGTTTCGGTTACCGCTCCGCAGGCAACCCTCGATGCGCTTTCCGCCTTCGATGCCTCCGTGTTCGAGGAGCTGTTCATCGTGTCCGGCGTGACGTTCGCCGCAGGCGACGAGCTTGCATGCGAGGTCAAGCCCGCCGAGGGCGACAAGTGCCCGCGGTGCTGGAACTATCGCGAGCTCGGCGGCAACGCCAACCACGCCGATGTATGCCAGCGTTGCGGCGACGCCCTTGACGCCATCGGCTTCACCGAGGAGTAAACGGTTTGACCCAGCATAAACCTATGAACATCGCTGGAAGCGAAGGGGCCGACGCGGTATGCGCCGGCCCCGTGCCTTCGGTGCGCTCCCAGGCGCTTCGCTTGGGAGCCATGGGCGGTTTGGCCCTGTGCTGGATCGCCCTGGATCAGGCGGTCAAGTTCCGCTTGAACGCCCATGCGGCGGGCAGCGTCCTGTCCGATCCCGTTGCCGGTTTGTTCAGGCTGCACCTTGTGCACAACACCGGCGGCGCCTGGAGCATGTTCTCGGGCGCCACGGCAGCCTTGGGCGTGTTCTCCATCGTCATGTGCGCGGCGCTTGCGGCGTTCGCGGTGCACGAGCGTGCCCGTATCAGCTGGCCCGAGCTTATCGGGCTGGGGCTTGTCATCGGCGGGGGCATAGGCAACGCCATCGATCGTTTCGCCTTGGGCTACGTGGTGGACTTCATCGACCTCAGCTTCATGGATTTTCCCGTGTTCAACATCGCCGATATTGGCGTGACGTGCGGTCTTGCCTTGTTTTTGATTGGATGGATCATCCGCGAACGACATCATGAGGAGGTGCGCTAGATGGGCGCGTTGAAAAGCTATACCGCCAGCGCCGAAGATGCCGGTTCGCGTATCGACGCCGTGCTGGCCGCACGTGGGTTGTATCCCAGCCGTAGCGCGGCGGCCCGGGCCGTGGAAGACGGCGCTGTGTATGTCAACGGCTCCACTGTGGCGAAGAAGCATACGCTGTGCGCGGGCGATACGGTGGTGTACGAGGTGCCGGATGCCCCCGAACAAGGCCCCGTGCAAGGCCAGGCCATCCCGCTCGATATCCGCTACGAGGACGATGACGTGCTCGTCATCTCCAAGCAGGCGGGGCTTGTGTGCCATCCCTCGGTCGATCATGCCGACGGCACGTTGGTCAATGCCCTGGTCTACCATTGCGGCGTCGAGCATCTGTGCAACGTCCAGGGCGAAAGCGATCGCCCCGGCATCGTGCATCGCCTCGACCGCGACACCACGGGCCTTATGCTGGCCGCAAAAAACGATGCAGCCGGCTTGGTGCTTATGGCCGATATCCGCGATCGCGCGGTTGATCGCCGCTATCTTGCCTTGGTGCACGGCGTCATCCCGCACGATACCGGCATGATCGATGCGCCCATTGCCCGTTCGCTCAACGAGCGCACGCGCATGGCGGTTCGCGAATGCCCCTCGGCGCGCGATGCGCTCACCACGTTCCGCGTGCTCGAGCGCTTCGAGCATGGCTCGCGCGACAACGGCTATACCCTGATCGACTGCAAGCTGTACACGGGCAGAACCCATCAGATCCGCGTTCATATGCAGTACGCGAAGCATCCGTTGGTGGGCGATCCGGTGTACAACTCCGGTGCGCCCAAGGACGCCGATGCGAACTTTGGGCTGGATCGGCAGTTCCTGCATTCCTTCCAGGTGGGTTTCACCCAGCCCATGACGGGCGAGGACCTCTTCTTTGCCGATAACCTTACCGATGACCTTGCTGCCGTGCTCGATCAGCTGGCGCCACGCAGCCTTGGCCGTACCGAAGCGGGTAGGGAAGTGTTCGAGTTGCTGGCAGACTCGCCGCACCCCACGGCGCCGGTACACCATCTGGAGGATTTCGGAGCTCTATAGCATTTGGTAGCGTGTTTGCGTGCAAACACGTTGCATCGGGCGGCTTGCAACAGCCGCCTTCTTGTTTTCGCAGGCGAAGTTTGGAGAAGGTTGCTATGACGGCATATGAGGCCACGCGAATCGGCGTGCTGCTCGCGAACACGGGCACGCCGAAAAGCCCTGAACCGCGCGACGTGCGCAGGTATCTGGGAAGGTTTTTGATGGACGAGCGCATACGTCCTATGGCCAAGGCGCCATGGTGGTTGATCCTGCACCTGTTCATCCTTCCCACACGTTCGGTGAAGTCCGGGAGGAAATACGGGAAGATCTGGACTGAAGCCGGGTCGCCCTTCGACGTGGAGCATGCCAAGCTTCGGAATCTGCTGGAACAACGTCTGCAGGGCGATGGCATGAATGCGCGGGTGCAGGTGGGGCAGAGCTATGGCGAGGATTCCGTCCAAGACGCCCTTGCCGCCCTTCGCGATCAAGGATGCACGCAGGTGGTGGTGCTTCCCCTGTATCCGCAAAGCGCCCATTCGACCACGTTGAGCGTCAAGGACGGCGTTGCGGCGGCTATGACCGAGCTGTCATGGCAGGCGCCGGTGGCGTTCGTGGATTCTTATGGTATGGACAGCGCCTATATCGATGCGATCGCTCAAACCGTTTCGGCTGCGGGCTTCAACGCGCAGGCGGGCGATAGGCTGCTGTTCAACTACCACTCCATTCCGATGAAAGATATCGAACAGGGCGATACCTACGAGCCTCAGACCGGCGCAACCGCTTTGGCGGTGGCGGGTCGCCTTCGTCTTGATCGAACGCAGTGGACCATCGGCTACAACTGCCGGTTCGACAAAAGCCGCGAATGGCTGCAGCCGTTTACCCGAGGCGTTCTCAAGCGTTGGGCGCAGGCGCGAGATGGCCGTGTCTTCATGGTTTGCCCGAATTTCGCGGTAGATTGCCTTGAAACCCTTTATGATATCGATTACGAATTGGTGCCTTGGTATCGACAGGCCGTCGAGGAAGCCGGCCGACCGTACGAAGGCAGCGAATTCGTATATGTTCCGTGCCTCAACGGCACGCCGATGCATGCATCGGTGCTTGCCCATGTGCTTGCGCCGTATCTTACCGGAGAGGATCATCATGAGTAGCGAGGCTGCAAAACCTCAGAAAACGGTGCTGCTGGGCGTAACCGGCGGCATTGCCGCATATAAATCCTGCGAGATCGTCCGCGGCCTTCAGAAGGCCGGCGTGCGTGTGAAAGTATGCATGACCGAGCACGCCACGCATTTCGTTGATCCCGTCACGTTCCGATCGCTTACCCACGAGAAGGTGGCGGTCGACCTGTTCGACGACCCTACCGATCCCATTCATCACATCTCGCTTGCTGAGGAGGCCGATGCCTTCGTCATCGCGCCTTGCACGGCCAACGTCCTAGCTAAGCTGGCCAACGGCATCGCCGACGATCTGCTCACCACCACGGCCCTGGCGTGTACCGCGCCGCTCGTGTTGGCGCCGGCCATGAACGTGCACATGTACGAAGCGGCTGCCACGCGCTACAACATCGGCAAGCTCGGCATCCGCGGCGCCGTGTTCGTCGAGGCTGACGAGGGTTATCTGGCATGTGGCGATGTGGGACGCGGCCGTTTGGCCGACCCTGCCGCCATCGTCGCGCGCACGCTCGAGGTTCTTGGCGTGAAGCAAGACCTTGAGGGCAAGCATGTCATGATCACCGCCGGTCCCACCGTCGAGCCCATTGATCCGGTGCGCTATATCTCCAACCGTTCCAGCGGCAAGACGGGGTACGCCATCGCGCGCGCTGCCCGTCGCCGTGGCGCCGATGTGACGCTGATCACCGGGCCGGTTTCCATTCCCGCCCCCTCGGACGTCCACGTGGTGCACGTGAACACCGCGCTCGAGATGCTGCAGGCTTGCGAAGAGGCGTTCCCTTCCGCCGATATCGCGTTGTTCTCCGCAGCCGTCGCCGATATGCGCCCGGCGCATGCGGCGGACCATAAGCTGAAGAAGGGCGCGGCCGATGCCGACCTTGGCACCATCACGTTGGTCGAGAACCCGGATATCCTTGCCACGATCGGGGCGAAGAAGGGCCCGCACCAGGTTGTGGTGGGCTTCGCTGCAGAAACCGACAACGTCATCGCCAACGCCCAGGCAAAGCTTGTGAAGAAGAACGCCGATGTCATCGTCGCCAATCGAGTAGGCGAGGGGTTGGCATTCGGCACCGACGACAACGCGGTATGCTTCGTGGACGCCGACGAGATTGACGAGACGCCCAGCATGCCCAAGGACAAGCTGGCGGACGTGATTCTCGACCATGCGTTGGAGTATTTGCGCTAGGTCGCTGAGCGAAGATGCCGCGTGCGGGCGAACTTTTTCATGATTCGCGAAAAAGTTTGAAATTACCCCTTGCGCGCTTTCCTGGTTTTGGTATTATAAACGAGCTGCTTCGGACAGCAGCAATTTGAAAGTTCGGGTTGTGGCGCAGTTTGGTAGCGCACTTGACTGGGGGTCAAGGGGTCGCAGGTTCAAATCCTGTCAACCCGACCAGCTTACACAAGCGGGTCTCAAGATTATTTGAGACCCGCTTTTCTTTTTGCTTGACTGTTTTATTTCATTATGTAGATAGCTACCTTTTCCGCGCTTCAACCGTGACGTTTGCTGTTTAAACACGCCGCATGTCGCAGCCTCGGCTTTTGCTTTGCGGGTACGACGCGCGGCGCATGGAGCCCGCCGAGGGTGCTATGGATCAATCTCTGGGGGCGGCCTCACATTGCGATGCGGTCGCGTATGATGATACGGCCGTTTTTCCGAGGTAATATCTAGGATTCGGCTATACTGCGTAGGGGGTGTCACCGAGGTTAGGATACAGATGGCTAGTAAGAAGCTTATCGCGCTTATCGTCGTTTCGGCGTTATTGGCTTTTACGCTTCCTGCCTGCGTATTCTCAAGCTCGAACGAACCTTCGAAGTCGACGGAGCTGAAAACCCTTGTGATCGGCACCGATCCCTTCCCGCCGTTCGTTTCCGACGATGCGGAAGGCAATGCCAGCGGCATCGATGTCGATATCCTTACCGAGGCGTTAGGTCGCATCGGGTATAAACCCGAATTCAAATACATTGCTTGGGAGAAGAAAAACGAGTTGCTTGCCACAGGCGAGCTCGATTGTATCGCGGGCTGCTTCTCGATGACGGGTCGCGAGGCCGATTATCGCTGGGCTGGACCTTATATGAAAAGCCGTCAGGTAGTGGCGGTCGAACCCTCAAGCGCAATCACCTCGTTTGCCGATCTTGAGGGTAAAAGCGTTGCCGTGCAATCCACTACCAAGCCGGAGGGCATTCTGCTTAACCGCACGAACCCCGACATGCCGGAGGTGGCGAACGTGTTCAGCTTCTCCGACCGTTCATATTTGGTCCCCGCGTTATTGAAGGGCTCCGTTGACGCCATTGCGGCGCACGAGACCTCGATATTGCAGTATGAGCAAGACTACGGTGTGGACGTGCGTATCCTAGATGAGTCATTGCTCGATGTCGGTCTTGGCTGCGCGTTCGATCTAAACGACCATCGTGGCATCGATGTTGCGCTCTCGGACGCGTTTGAGGACATGATCGAAGATGGCACCATGTATGAGATTCTCTCGAGGTACTTCGAGGATCCTTCGCCGTTTCTGCAAGTAGGCGATGTGCGTGGCTAAAAAATATCAACGAGACGGACGTTTCTGGACGATCGCCATCGTCGTCGGCGTTATGGTGGCTTGCGTAAGCGGGATGTTCGGTTTCGGTTCCGTGCTCAGGGAAGCTGCCGCGCGCTCCGACAATGTGGTCGGTTTTGCGAAATCGCAGAGCCTGACCTACGATTCTTTCAATGATTCCGTAGCCATGACAAGCCAGGTTCTTGCGCTTGAGAACGCTTCTCTGCTTGCTCGTAGCAACTCCTATGGTGGAGATGGGGACGACCAAGCCGATTTTGAGCGTGCTGCACGAGAGCTTGGCGTTTCAAATGCATTTGTTTTGACCGCCGATGGCCGGCTTGTAAGCTCATATTCCAACAACAACGTCACATTCGGCATGGTTCAGCACGAGATTACAGCTGATGTAGCCCTTGATGTGGTGGATCATCCCCGTAAAGTCTACGGTACACGCATTGTTTTCGATGACGGGTCGTATATCGATGTAGGTTGCGCGGCGCGCATCGATCAGGCGGGCATGGTTGTTGCTGGCTACTATACTTCGGAGGCATTTTCCAATCGTTATCTGCTTTCGTTGCAGAATATGCTGGCGGGTTACGATGTGCGGGGCAGCGGCGATATCGTGGTGGAATCTAATGGCTCGGTTGTGGCCGCCAACATGGTTTCCAATCAGATGAGCGGGGATATCCAGCTCGATCCCGTTGATGCGAAGGTGGTCGAGGATATCAAAAGCCGTTGCCAGGTCGGTGAGACCACGCTGTTGCTTTCTGGATCGAAACCCTATATCGCTTCCCTCGACAAGGCTCGTGATTACTATGTTTTCACGTTCATGCCGGTTTCGTCTTGCTTGGGCGAAGTGGCGGGGCTCGTGTTGGTTTCCGTCGCGTTGTATTGCTTCGTGGTTGCCGTGTTCGCCTTCTCTCGGCGCAAATCCGAGCACGAGCACTTGCATCAGCTTGTGCTGCAAGAGCGCGAGTACGCCGATCGTCTTGCTATGTCGGCGCATCAGGCGCAGAGCGCGAACAGGGCGAAAACCGAGTTTCTGCAGCGCATGAGCCACGACATCCGCACGCCCATAAACGGCATCCGCGGCATGGTGGAAATCGCCAACGCCCACGATGGGGATCTTGCCAAACAGCGCGAGTGTCGCCAGAAGATCTGGACGGCGTCGGGGATACTTTCCGAACTGGTCAACGAAGTTCTTGACATGAGCAAACTCGAAAGCGGCGAGGTGCAGCTGGACCTGCAGCCCACCAACCTTGTTGAAGTCGTCGAGGAGGTTTGCCAGATCATGGAGCATCAAGCCGCGCAACTCGGTGTGACCATCAGCTGCGACCGAAGCGGCATATCCCATCCCGTGGTCATGGCGAGTTCGCTGCATCTGAAGCGCTTGATCATGAATATCGCCAGTAATGCGGTGAAATACAACAAGCCGGGCGGTGCGGTACGCGTTACTTGCTCGGAGCATGCGCAAGAAGGCGATGCGGCAACGTATAGGTTCGTCATCGCCGATACCGGCATCGGCATGAGCTCAGACTTCCAAAATCGACTGTTCGACCCGTTTTCGCGTGAGCAGCGAAAGGATGCCGAGCATGTAACAGGTACGGGATTGGGAACCGTCATCGCCAAGCAGCTTGCCGAGCTCATGGATGGGGACCTCGTATATGAGAGCCGCTTGGGCGAGGGCACGGTTTGCACCATCACCTTGCCATTGACCATAGATTTCGAAGCGTCGTCAACGCTGAACGAGCACCATGCGCACGATCGGGCGACGTTCGCCGATATGAACATCCTTTTGGCTGAGGATAACGACCTGAATCGTGAGATCGCTCTATTCATTCTTACTGAGGCGGGTGCGAAGGTGACGTGCGCAGATGATGGCTTCAAGGCGCTCAGAGCGTTCGAGCAGGCCGATGCCGGCACGTTCGATTTGATTCTCATGGACATCATGATGCCCAATATGAACGGTTATGAGGCAACGCGTGCCATTCGTTCGCTTTCACGCGAGGATGCGCGCACCATTCCCATCGTGGCCATGAGCGCAAACGCCTTCACCGAGGATAAGGTCCGCTGCCGGGAAGCCGGTATGGACGGGCATCTGACGAAACCTATCGATTCGGATAAGCTCATCGACGCCCTTGCGAAGATCATGGCGGCGAAGGAGGGGTAAGGTAACGCGATAAGGGTCGTTGTCGGCGCCTTATCGGTCGGATGCCCTCAGATATGCGCGTTGCTCAGCATGCATCCTGGAAACAGGGGCTCGACTTACGTTTCTGTGAAAAGACGGCCCGGATCGCAGTTCGTCGTCGATTCTGCTATCTGGGCCGTTGTGGTTATCGGGAAGGTGCACGTTGCGCTATTCGGCGCCGGCGCGAAGCTGGCTTGCGGCCTTCGAACGCTCGGCGGCAGTGTCGCGAATCACATGAGGCTGCTGTCGCGTCTCCTTTGCAACGCGGATCTTCAGCACGCCGAAGACCAAAGCCGCCAAGCCGATAGCGGCACATGCCATATAAGCTGCGCTCGTACCGGCAACCGTCGCCTCGATGGTTGCGGCGCCTTGCAGAGCCGCGTTCGAGGTGACCGTGGTCATAAGCGTTACGATGATAGCGGTCCCCAGGCCGCCTGCAACCTGACGTCCGGTGTTGGCGATGGCGTTGCCATGGGCGATCTGGCTGTTCTCAAGCGCGTTGATGCCCCAGGTGTTCACCGGCATGTTCGCCAACGATTGACCTGCAGCCTGCGCAGCGCACAGCACCGCCACCATCGCGATCGAGCAGCTTGCATCCATGCGCGAGAGAGCGAACAGAGCCACGGTCATGAGCGTCAAACCGCCCACGGAAATGGCTCGCGGGCCGAACTTGTCGAACACCACGCCCGAGATGGGGCTGATAAGGATGCCGACCGCGGCGGCGGGAAGCATCGCCATGCCCGTCTGCAGCGCCGTCGCGCCCATCGCAGTCTGCAGTAAAATGGGCAAAATGGTGTTGGTGACCAGGCATGCCGCGTTGATAAGGGTGACGACGATGGCGGCAACGGCGAAATCGCTCGATTTCAGGCATCTCAGGTCGAGCAGCGGGTCCTCTAAGCGCAGCTGACGGCGAGCGAACAGCGCCAGGCAGGCTACGCCCGCGATGATGCATCCGAGTACCACCGGGCTCGTCCAACCCATCGAAGATGCGCTGGAGAAGCCGTACAGCATGCCTCCGAACGCCACGGTGGAAAGCGCGACGGACGGCACATCGAGATGCGGTCGCTTTCCTTCCCCGACGTTATCGAGCAAGAACACGGCACAGGCAAGCGACGCTAGGGCCAACGGAACGATGCAGCCCAGGCATGCGCGCCATCCGTACGCGTCGATGATGGCCCCGCCCACGACGGGCCCGATCGCGGGACCTGCTGACATCACGATGCCGGCCATGCCCATGGCGGTTCCTCGCTTCTCCACGGGAAACACGAGCATGGGAGCCACCGATACCAACGGCAATAACACGCCGGATGCGGCCGCTTGCAGCACTCGTCCGCAGATCAGAAGGAAAAATGTCGGGGCAGCGGCGCAAAGCGCGGTTCCCGCGGCAAACGCACCCGTTGCGGCGAAGAACAGCTGACGGGTGGTGAAGCGGTCGATCAAAAAGGCGGAAACCGGCACCATGATGCCGCTGACCAGAGGGTATATGGACATGATCCACTGTGCCGTGGAGGCATCGATGGCGAAGTCGGCCATGATGACGGGCAGGGCGGGGGACATGACGGTTTGATTGAGCAGCGCCAAGAAGGCGCCGAAGACCACAACACCCGTGATGCGCACACGGTGTGCTGCGGCGGAGCTTGCATTGTTCAAAAGAAGATCCTCCAAAAAGCCGATATGATACGTGTTCGATCAGCGCGGTTTGCGCGCACGCATCATATGAGCATGGAGGTGAGGCTGCAGGTGCCGTAGGCGGGCAGCGAGCATGGCGCGCACAGCATTGAGTCCGTGCGGCGGATACGGTGGAATATGTTGGCAAGCGATTGAAACATGACGTTGGGTTATCCTAGCAAATCCATTGGCGTACGAACGGGCGTTTCTTCTCTGTCATGGAATCGTCATCTCTGTGCACTTCTCGGATTCGGGCGAAGGAGCGGTTTTCCGTCTTGCAGGATTCGGGTGGCTGCGAAATAGCGCTCCGCTTGTACCCCAATATCTTCGGAATGGGGAATCATTGTGCCCACGATATGCCGTTTACCGGTATTTTGTTGTTAAAACGGACCCATTTACCGAGCATACCGTCCGTCCTCTATGCTTGCGGGGGAAACGGCCGGTGGGATGGTAGAGTGCTATCCGTGCCCGACCCCGGGCACGTTCGGCTTTATGTGGCGCTAGAAGGTTCGCGGGGTCGGATTCGGCTAGCAAGGAAAATGAAAGGGGGAAGCAGCGTGGCTCTCATCGGGTTTCTGATTCTGTTCCCGTTGCTCGTGGCCGGTGTGCTGCTGCTCGTGGGCAACGAGACGGCGCGACGCGTCATCGTGTGCTCTTCAGCGGTGATCATCGGATTCGGGTCTGTTTGGCTGGTATTGGCCAACCTGGGCACGCCGTGGGTCGGAATCGAGTTCTCTTCAGGTGCGATCGATATCGTATGCACGCTCATCGGCTTGGTCATCGCCGCGGTCATCTTGTGCTTCGGCGTGAAGTACAAGAACGTATTGGCATGCGTGCTTGCCGTGGTGCAGGTTGTGGGCTCTTTGGTGTTCGACGTGTTCGTCGCCCATGGCATCGAAGTGCAATATGGGTTGTACCTGGATAGCCTTACGCTGGTCACCACGTTCATCATCGGCGTCGTCGGCAGCGGCATCTGCATCTACGCTTTGGGCTATATGGAGGATTTCCAGGCTCATGAGCCTGCCGATGCCAAGGATCGCCGTCCGAGGTTCTTCGCCCTCATGTTCCTGTTCCTGTCCGCCATGTACGTCATCGTGTTCTCCAACAACCTGTTGTGGATGTTCACCGGCTGGGAGATCACCACGGTGTGCTCGTTTTTGCTCATCGGTTACACCAAAACGCCTGAGGCCATCAACAACGCGTTTCGCCAGATCATCATGAACCTGGCTGGCGGCATCGGCTTTCTGGTGGCGCTGTTCGCCATCGCGCTGACCATGGGCACGCTCTCGCTCGTGGAGTTCATCGCCGCCGGCGTCATGGCTCCGGCGCTTGCCGCCCTGCCTGCGGTGGCGTTGGCGTTCGCCGGCATCACCAAGGCGGCTCAGATGCCGTTCCACACTTGGCTGCTCGGCGCTATGGTGGCACCTACTCCCACCTCCGCGCTCCTGCATTCGTCCACCATGGTCAAGGCCGGCGTTTTCTTGCTCATCAAGCTCTCGCCGATCTTCCTCGTCTGCCCCGTGGCGGCGGTCATGACCATCCTCGTGGGCGGTTTGACCTTCCTGCTGTGCAGCTTCATGGCCATCTCGCAAACCAACGCAAAGCGCGTGTTGGCGTATTCCACCATCGCCAACCTGGGTCTCATCGTGGCCTGCGCCGGTGTGGGCACCCCCGAGGCCGTGTGGGCGGCAACGTTCCTGGTGCTGTTCCACGCTGTGGCTAAAAGCCTCCTGTTCCTGTGCGTGGGCACCGCCGAGCATCATATCGGCAGTCGCGACATCGAGGACATGGACCTCATGTTCGAGCGCATGCCGCGTCTGGCCCGTTTCATGATGGCCGGCATCATGATCATGTTCGTGGCGCCCTTCGGCATGCTCGTTGCGAAGTGGGGCACGCTCGTCAGCTTCGCCGACACCGGCAACGTCGCCCTTATCCTCATCCTGGGCTTCGGCTCTGCCGCCACGTTCCTGTTCTGGGCCAAGTGGCTCGGCAAGCTTTCGGGCATCGCCGCACATCCTCTGAACGTCGAGACCACCGTGCATCGCAGCGAGTGGATCGCGCTCATGGTCATGGCTGTGCTCTCCATGCTGTGCTGCGTGGGTTTGCCCGTCCTGTCCACGTTCCTGGTCGAGCCCTACATCGTCGACGTGTTCGGCGTGTGCTCCCAGGGCGTCAGCCAGGCAAATCTCTGGGTTGCCGCTCTGCTTTCGGCCGTGGTGTTCGTCGTCCTGTTCGGCGGCTTGGGTTCCAAGCAGGTCAAGCAGGTTCCCGTCTACCTTGCCGGCGTCAGCGAGAACAACGCCAACCGCACGTTCCGCAACTCCTCGTCCGGTGAGACCATGGCCACATCCCGTAACTGGTACATGGAGGGCGTCTTCGGCGAGCCTAAGATCACCCCGGTGGGCGTCTGGGCCACCAGCATCATCATCGTCGTCGGGTTCTGCGCAGCTATCGCCACGCTGTGCGGGCTGCTCTAGGAAGGGAAGTGTCTCATGTATTTGATCCCCATCATCGTGGGCACCATCGCCTTCGCCGTGCTCGCTCCTGTGGTCGGCTGCCTGCTCGCCGGCCTTGACCGCAAGTTGTCCGCCCGCATGCAGGGCCGCGTCGGCCCGCCCATCCTGCAGCCCTACTACGATGTACGCAAGCTTCTGGAGAAGGACCGCGCGGCGGTGAACAACGTCGAGGGCACCTACATCACCTGCGCCCTCGTGTTCGCCATCCTGGCAGGCGGCATCTTCTTCGGCGGCGGCAACCTGCTGCTGTCCGTGTTCGTGCTCACGCTGTCCAGCCTGTTCTTCATTCTGGCGGCGTACTGCACCCGCAGCCCCTACTCCGAGGTCGGCGCGGCCCGCGAGGCGCTGCAGATCATGGCTGAAGAGCCCATGAGCCTGTTCATCGCCGTGGTGTTCTTCCTGGCAACGGGTTCGTTCGACAGCTGCGCGGTGTTCGGCCTGGAGGTTCCGGCCATCGGCGCCACCTGGATCGCCTTCCTGGGCTTCCTGTTCATCCTCACCATCAAGATGCGCAAAAGCCCCTTCGACCTGAGTTATTCGCACCACGCCCACCAGGAGCTCGTCAAGGGCGTCACCACCGAGATGAGCGGTCGCACGCTCGCGAAGGTGGAGGTCATGCACTGGTGCGAGAACGTCCTGGCGCTCGGGTGGATCGGCCTGTTCTTCGTGTGGGGCAACCCCGTCTCCCTCGTTGTGGCCGTGGTCGCCGCCCTTGCCGCGTTCTTCCTGGAAATCCTCATCGACAACAACTTCGCCCGCGTGAAGTGGCAGCTTATGCTCAAGAGCGCGTGGGCGGTGGCCCTGGTGGCCGGCGGCATCAACATCGCCGTCCTTATGTACCTGTAAGGAGGTCGCAATGGCTTATTTCGCGAAATCGCCGTGGGTCATCCACTACGACGCATCAAGCTGCAACGGCTGCGACATCGAGGTTCTGGCGGCCCTGTGCCCCGGCTTCGACGCCGAGCGCTTCGGCGTGATCAACACCGGCAACCCCAAGCACGCTGACATCTTCCTGGTCACGGGTAGCGTCAACGAGCAGAACATCTCGGTCGTCAAGGAGATCTACGAACAGATGCTCGAGCCGAAGGTGGTCGTGGCATGCGGCATCTGCGCATGCTCCGGCGGCATCTTCCACGATTGCTACAACGTTATCGGCGGCGTCGACCAGGCCATTCCCGTCGACGTGTACGCTCCGGGCTGCGCGGTGCGCCCCGAGGCCATCATCGATGCGGTCGTCGAGGCCGTGGGCATCCTGGAGGAGAAGCGCGCCGCAATGAAGAACGGGAAGGAGGCGTAAGCGCCATGGCAATACCCGCACAGTACCAGGAGATCTCGGTCGAGGGCCTGCCCGCCCTGTCCGAGCGTATGCAGACGGAGGGCCACCGTTTCGTGCAGCTGCTCGCCGTCAATACCGAAGCCGGCATCGACGTGCAGTATACATTCATGAAAGACGGCGTGCTCGAGGTCTTCACCATCAAAAGCGTCACGCCTGAGATCCCCATCCCCAGCATCACCGACCGCTTCATCGCGGCGTTCGTGTTCGAGAACGAGATCCACGACCTGTTCGGCGTGAACGTCCGCGACATCGCCATCGATTTCGGCGGCAACTTCTACGTGACGGCGCAGCCCACTCCCATGACCATCATCTCGCCGGCTCAGAAGGCCGCCCGCGAGAAGGCCAAGAAGGCGGCGGCTGCCAAGGCCGAGCGCGCCCGCCAGGCGGCTGCGGCCAACGCAAGCTTCGTCACATCCCACCCCGACGCCAGGGGCAAGGTCTCCGGCGTGGCGCCTTCGGCAAACGCCGAGGACATCGAGCTGAAGATGGCCGGCGCCGATCCTGAGAAGATCGCCCGCGTCAAGGCAGCGCTTGCCGCAAAGGCCAAGCGGGCCGAGGCCGAGGCGCAGGCTGCCCGCCCGCAGGTGTACGACGAGGCGCTTGAGGCAAAGCTTGCGGCCATGGACCCCGAGAAGGCCGCCAAGGTGCGTGCGGCTATGGCCGCGAAGGCCAAGCTCTCGGGCATGGAGCCCGAGAGGGCCCAGGCTGTCCGCGGGGCGCTTGCCAACGAGGCGAAGATGGAAAGCCAGCGGGCCACCGGCCAGGCCACGGCCCAGCAGCAGGCCGAGCTCGACGCCAAGCTCGCCCAGCTCGATCCCGAGAAGGCCGCCAAGGTACGCGCCGCGCTCGATGCGCGCGCACGGCAGGAAACCGCTCAGGCCGAGCACGACGAGAAGGTCGCCGTGCTCGAGGAGCGTTTGAAGAACATGGATCCCGAGAAGGCCGCCAAGGTGCGCGCCGCGTTCGAGGAGAAGCAGCGCCAAGCGCAGGAAAACGGAAAGGCTGGTGAATAGCATGGGAAAGGCAACCGTCATCCCCTTCGGACCGCAGCATCCGGTTCTCCCCGAGCCGCTTCATCTGGATCTCGTCGTCGAAGACGAGAAGGTCATCGAGGCCATGCCCCAGATCGGCTTCGTGCATCGCGGCCTTGAGAAGCTCGTGGAAACGCGCGACTACAACCAGTTCATCTATGTTGCCGAGCGCATCTGCGGCATCTGCGCCTTCGGTCATTCCATGGGCTATGCTGAAACGGTCGAGCAGCTCATGGGCGTGGAGATCCCCGACAGGGCCCAGGCGCTGCGCGTCATGTGGCATGAGCTCTCGCGTATCCACTCGCATGTCTTGTGGCTCGGCCTTGCCGCCGACGCCTTCGGCTTCGAAAGCCTGTTCATGCACTGCTGGCGCCTACGCGAGCGCGTGCTCGACATCTTCGAGAAGACCACCGGCGGCCGCGTTATCTTATCCGTGGTCAAGGTCGGCGGCGTTGTGCGCGATGTCGACGATGCCATGTTCGCATACATCAAGCAGGTTCTCGAAGGTCTGAAGGACGAGTATCGCCAGATCATGAACACGCTGCTCACCGATACCTCGGTGAAGAACCGTCTGGTGGGCGTCGGCTATGTCAGCCACGACGACGCCGTCGCGCAAAGCATGGTCGGCCCGTTCGGCCGCGCTTCGGGCGTGAACTACGATGTACGCATGCTCGGCAACGGCTGGTACGGCAAGCTTTCCGAGTTCCAGCCCATCCTGTCCAACGACGGCGATTGCTATGCGCGCGTTCAGGTGCGCTGCCTTGAGGTGCTGCAGTCCATCGACATCATCGAAGAGGTCATCTCCCGAATGCCCGCCGGCGATATCGAAGTGAAGGTCAAGGGCAATCCCGCCGATGGCGCCGAGGCCTGCAACGTGCTCGAGCAGCCTCGCGGCGAGTGCTACTACTACGCACGCGGCAACGGCACGAAGTTCTTGGAGCGCATGCGCATGCGCACGCCAACCTCTCAGAACATCGCAGGCATGACCATCGCCCTGAAGGGCTGCGATCTGGCTGATGTGAACAACATCATCCTGACCATCGACCCTTGCATCAGCTGCACGGAAAGGTAGAGCGATGAGCGGATTCAAACTTGGAAAAATGACGTTCGGCTCGCTGTTCAAAAAGCCCGAGACCGTGCTGTACCCCGTGGTGAAACCCGAGCCTCCCGCGGGCTTGAAAGGTCATGTGGAGGTCGACGAGTCCACCTGCATCTTGTGCAGCCTGTGCGTCAAGCGCTGCCCTTGCGGTGCTATCGAGGTTGACAAGAAGGCTCGTACCTGGGCCATCGACCACTTCCGCTGCGTCCAATGCGGCAGTTGCACCTATGAGTGCCCCAAGGGCAGCCTTACCATGCTGCCCACCTATGAGACCGTATCGCGGCAAAAGCGCGTGCACACCTTCAGCATCCCCGAGCGGCCCAAAGCCGCTCCTAAACGTGAAGATGCCGGTGAATAGGTAGCCCAACCGTAACCTTTCGATGCTCGGTAGGTTAGTATAATCGCATTCGAAACTTGCGCGGGGCGCTTTCGGGCGCCCCGTCTTACGTTGCAGGCCACGGGGTAGGGAACACATGTCATCTCAGAAAACCGAAGCAGTCACTAACCGCATCTTCACCATTCCCAACGTTATATCCTTCATCAGGTTGTGCATGGTGCCGGTGTACATGGTGCTGTTGCTCAACGGCTACGATCTGCTCGCCACGTTCATGTTCGCGCTGGCGGCTGGCACCGATTGGATCGACGGCCAGCTTGCGCGGCGCACGAACTGCGTGTCGAAGCTCGGACAGCTGCTCGACCCTGCGGTGGACAGGATCCTCATGAGCTGCGGCGTCATCGGGCTCATGCTCGTGGGCCGTTTGCCTATCTGGATCGTCTTCGTCGTTTTGGGGCGCGATCTGATGCTCCTTGTCGGGGGAGCGTATCTGCTGAAGCGCTATCACGAGCGCGTCGCCGTCATCTATCCCGGCAAGGTGGCCACCACGTTTTTGTTCGTCGGGTTCGCGGGCTTGTTGCTGAACATGCCCCTCATCGGCGGGCTTGGCTGGTTTGAAGCATCCTGGTTGCCGGGCTTTGGTTCCGAGGCATGCTCTTGGGGCATTTGGTTCGTGTACGCCGGCTTGCTGATTGGCCTGTTCACCACGCTGTACTATGTGTTGGCCGGGTACCGCAAGATGCAGAAGGCTCGTCGGCTTGAAGCGAAGGGGCGAGTAAGGTGAGTGCTCCGCAGCATAGCAGGTCTTCGCGAGGGGGTGCTTCGCGTCCTGGCTCGCAAACGCGTTCGGGTGATTACGCTCGCGTAAACTCTGGAAGGCCCAGGAGCAGCAACGGATCTCCTCGACATGCGGCCGCGCATTCCTCCTCCGGCGGATCTTATCAACATGCATCCGGCCGCTCCTGCGCGGGTGCGGGTTCGCCTCGTGCGCCAAGACAAGGGAATAGAACGTCATCGACGGCCCGAACCGCCCAGCGGTCGGGTCGTCGCATGCATTCTGCGGGGACCGAACGTTCGGGCGTGCAGCCAAATCTATGGACCAAGCAGCAGCGCACCTCTTCGCGTCCTTCCGGTGCTCGCGATCGCGGGCAAGCGCGTTCTGGCGGCGGTTCCGCCATTGCATCAGTTGCCGGGAGCGTGCTTTCCTTGCTATTCGGGGTTCTTACCACCCTTGTCCGCGCCATCGGGCGCGTGGTAGGCGCCTTGCTTCGCGCCTGGTTCAAGCTTGTGCGGAAGAGCAGGCCCGCGCTTATCGTGTCGGTGTGCGCTATCGCGCTCGTCGTCGTTTGCGCCGTCGATGGGGTTTCCCATGCTGGTCGTGCGTACTCCGGCGTCAAGGTCGGCGATATCGACGTGTCCGGGCTGAGCGCCCAGGAGATCGAGCAAACGCTCGACCAAGCCTACGCGCAGCCGCTTCAGCAGGCTAGCGCCACGGTGTTCGCTTCCGACGAGGCGGCGCAGCAAACCGACGAGGCCGCTGCGGCGCAAAACCAGCAGGATGCGGCGCTTGCCGAGCAGGTGGCGGTGGACGAGGCCATGGCTTCGAAGCAGGCGTGGCAGACCACCGGCGCGGAGTTGGGGGCGTCGCTGGATTCCGGCCAGCTTGCCCAGCAGGCGCTTGCTGTGGGGCGCTCCGACGGCGGCGTGCTCGCGCGCGTGGGCGCGGGTTTGTTCGGTAAACGCATCGAAGTGGAACCTTCCTTCGATGAAGGGGCGCTTGAGGACTTTGCTTCGGGCATCGATGCGGCCATCGGGCAGGCGCGCGTGGACTACGATGTGAAGGTTTCCGGCGGCGTGGCCTATGTGGTGCGGGGTAATGACGGCTGGGAGGTCAACCGGCAAACGCTGGCAGGTCTTCTCGGTGACGCCATGCTCGGTTTCTCCGATGGGCGTATCGTCGCGCATACCGAGTACACCCCCGTGCGCATATCATCCGATGCCGCTGCTCAGCTGGGTCAGGACGTCACCTCGGCGCTTGCCGGGGGCGCACGTTTCCAGTTTGGCGGTCATACATGGCAGGCAACCGCCTCCGAGGTCGGCGCCTGGGTATCCACGTGCGTGGAGCGGGCGGGGGATGGCTGGCGTTTGCGCCCCTATATCGACCAACAGCTGTCCAAGTCGGCCATGGCATCGGGCATCCGTCAGGCTGAGGGCGATTCGCTCTCAGGCGTCGGTTTCGAGACCGATGGGTCCGGCCAGGTGAGCGTCACCACCGACGGGCAAGGCAAGCTCCCCGATGTGTCGGATGCCGCAGAAGAGTTGTCTTCTGCGTTGTTCGGGCAAGGGGATAGCGTTGCCCCGGCGCAACAGGTTCCCGTGATCGAGGTGGATGCCGAAGATATGCCTCAGCGTCTCACCTTCCAGGAGGCCGTCGATAAAGGCGTGGTCGGCCCTATCGGTACCTTCACCACCACCTATACCACGGGCCAAGGCACCGAGAACCGCAACCACAATATCGAGCTGGTCTCCCAGATACTTGACAACTCCATCTGCAAATCCGGCGAGACGTGGTCGTATAACGGGACCACGGGGGATTGCAACGAGGAGAAAGGGTTCCTGGGAGCGGGCGCCATCATCGATGGCGAGTACACCGATTCTGTGGGCGGCGGCATCTGCCAGGTTGCCACTACGGTGTTCGATGCGGTTTACGAGTCCGGTCTTCCGATCGTCGAGCGCCATAATCATTCGCTCTACATCGCCAGCTATCCGGCCGGACGCGATGCGGCCGTCTCGTACCCCGAACTTGACCTTGTGTGGCGAAACGACATCTCCAGCGATGTTTTGGTAAAGGTTTCCACCCAAGTCGGGTCGGTAACCGCTACACTGTATGGAGTCGATCCCGGCTATCAGGTAACCACCGAAACCGGTCAATGGGAGGCGGGCAAGAAGTATTCGACCACCACCAAAGTGGATGATACCCTTGCGCCGGGCACCAGCTACGTGAAAACGCGCGGCACCGACGGTTCGACCATCGAGGTGACGCGTACGGTCAAGGACGTGAACGGAAACATCGTGCGCCAAGACCTGTTCGCTAGCGTGTACGATCCCATCAACGAGGTTATCTTGAAGGGTCCGGATCGAAGCTAGCGGGTTACTTCATATTTAAGCGGCGATACGCGCCCACCGCACGCCAGGCGCCGCGCACAAAGAAAGGTAAGAGAAAGGTGTACTTCCAGCCGGAAATCGAAACGATGTCACGTGAGGAGCTGCGCGACCTGCAGCTCGAGCGCATGAAGTGGTGCGTGCAGTATACGTATGACAACGTCCCTTTCTATCAGAAGAGCTTCAAGGACGCCGGCGTCGAACCGGGCGACCTGAAAACGCTCGAAGACATCACGAAGTTCCCGTTCGTTCTCAAGCAGGACATGCGCGACAACTACCCTGACGGGTTGTTCGCCGTGCCGCGATCGAAGGTCGTACGCCTTCATGCCTCATCCGGCACTACCGGTCAGGCCACGGTCGTCGGGTGCACGGAAAACGATTTGAAGCATTGGGGCGAGTGCTTTGCGCGCGGTCTTGCCATCTGCGATTGCGACGAGAACGCCACCATGCAGATCGCCTACGGCTATGGCCTGTTCACCGGTGGCCTGGGCGCTCACAGGGGCGGCGAAACCGCTGGCTGCGCGGTCATCCCCATTTCCTCGGGCAACACCAAGCGTCAAATCCAGATGCTTAAGGATATGGAGGTCGACGTGCTGGCGTGCACGCCGTCCTACGCCTTGCATATCGCCGACACCGCTATCGAGATGGGCATCAACCCTGCAACCGACCTGAAGGTCCGCGCCGGCATCTTCGGCGCCGAGCCCTGCAGCCAGGGCATGCGCGACGAAATCGCCGAGAAGCTGGGCGTGCAGTACTGCGACGTCTACGGCTTGTCGGAGGTCATGGGCCCGGGCGTGGCCTTCGAGTGCAAGGAGATGAGCGGCCTGCACCTGGCCGAGGATCACTTCTTCGCCGAGATCATCGACCCCGACACTCTGCAGCCGGTGCCCGATGGGCAGTACGGCGAGCTGGTGTTCACCACGCTCACGCGCGAGTGCTGCCCGCTTGTGCGCTATCGCACGCGCGACATCACGCGCATCATCTCCGAGCCTTGCGCCTGCGGCCGCACGCATCGCAAGATCGATCGCATCATCGGCCGTTCCGACGACATGCTCATCCTGCGCGGCGTGAACGTGTTCCCGTCCCAGATCGAGCAGGTTCTCACCGGCTTCCCCGAGATCGCCACGCAATACCAGATCATCCTGACTACGCGTGGCCCGCTCGACCACGTGGAGCTGCGCGTCGAGACCGTGCCTGAGTTCCCGTTCGACGAGATCCGCAAGCTCGAAGCGCTCAAGAAGCGTCTGGCCACCGAGCTCAAGGGCAACCTGCAGATCGCAGTGGACATCAAGCTCGTCGAGCCTAAGTCCATCGAGCGCAGCGAGGGCAAGGCAAAGCGCATCATCGACCTGCGAAAGGAGTAAGGGCTATGATTTCCCAGCTCACCGTTTTTTTGGAGAACGAAAAGGGCCGTCTGGCCGCAGCTACCCGTGCGGTCGCGGATGCCGGCGTCAACATGCACGCGCTGTATCTGGCCGATACCGAGGATTTCGGTGTGGCCCGTATGCTGTGCGATACGCCTAACAAAGCCGCCGAGAAGCTGACGCTTGCCGGTTGGCGAGCCGCCGTCACGCCGGTCATGGCCGTTCGCGTCCCGGATGTGCCGGGCGGTTTGGCCTCGCTGCTCGAGTTCTTGGACGAGTGCGACGTCAACGTTGAATACGGTTACTGCATGTCGGTCGAAGGCGGGCACGCTATCGACGTATTGAAGGTATCAGGAGACGAGGAAATCGAACGCAAGCTCGCCGATGCCGGCTTTGCGCCCGTTTCCGCGGAGGATGTGTACATTGTCGACTAGCTTCACGTTGCATAGTGGGCTGAACAAGCACGCACGCGCCATCGCGTGCGTGCTTGTGTTCGTGCTGGCCCTCACCCCCGTCGCCTGCGGCGTCGGCGATGCGTACGCCGATGTGCGCAAAGCAGACGTCGTCATGGGCGAAACGGTCGACGCTCGCGGCTTGGCCGTGGCGCAGTGCCCGAACATCGACGCCGAACGCGCCATCGTGGTGGATACCGACGGCACCGTGTATTTCGAGCGCAACGCCGACGATGCCGCCTGCATTGCCTCGGTCACGAAGATCATGACGGGCGTGGTGGCGCTCGACGCCGTGGCCTCCGGCTTGACGTCCTTGGATTCCACCATCACCGTTTCAGCGGATGCCGCCGCGGTGGGCGAGTCCTCCGCCGGGTTGCAAGAAGGCGATACCATGACGCTTAAAACGGCGCTGTACGCGCTGTTGGTGCCGTCTGGCAACGACGCCGCCATCGCCATCGCCGAATCTGTCGGCGCGGCCTTGCGGTCGAGCGGCACCGCCTCTGGCGATTCCGATGTGAAGGCGTTCGTTGCGCAGATGAACGCCACGGCGCAAAAGCTCGGCTGCACGAACACGGTATACGAGAACCCGCATGGCCTCGACTTCGACCAATATGACGGCAACCTGCATTCCACTGCGGCCGACCAGGCCAAAGTGGTCGCCTACGCCATGACCAACCAGACGTTCCGCTCGGTAGTCGGCGGCGGGTCCACCACCATCACGGTAAAACGCGGCGGGTCCACAGCCGATGTGTTCCTTGAAACCACCGACGGTTTCTTCGATATCAACGATGATGCCATCGGTGTTAAAACGGGCTACACCGAGAAGGCCGGCGCTTCGTTCGCGGGCGCCGTCAACAAAGACGGGCAGGAGCTGTACGCTATCGTATTGGGGTCGACGTCGGAAAGCCAGCGCTTTTTCGATGCGGATGAGCTCGTAGAGTGGGTATTTGAGCACCGCAAGTCTTACCAGCTTGCCAATTGCGACCAGAACACGCAGATGAACGGCACCTCCGTGCCCTTGGTGGCTCAGGTGGCGCATGATGACTGGATAGACCGTACGGTGCCCGCTACGTTCTCCGATCCGCAAAGCGCCGTGGAGGTCTTCGACTTGAACGGCAACGTCAGCCAAACCGTGCAGTTCAACGAGCTGCACGGGTCGGTGAAGGCGGGTCAGGTCGTTGGAACCGTCACGTTCAAGCAGCGCAACCAGGTCATCGCCACGCAAGATCTGGTGGCGTGCAAGGACGTTGCCGCCCCGAACTTCTTCGAGGGCATCGGCATCGCCTTCGACAGGTTCATGCGCGGTTTCTCTGGCGAGGATAAAACGGCAACCTCGCAGCTTTTGAACACCACGCCGCTTATCGTGGACAAATCCACGTCGACGCAATAGCGGCATGTAGGAAGGAGCTATCATGGCCAATGTATGCCCGGTATGCAACAATCCGGTAGGTCCCGAGGATTCGGCCTGCCCGCACTGCGGCTTCAAGCTGCAGGGTTCCACGCAGCGTTTCGCACCGCTGCAGTTCGGCGAAGACCAGCTGGTCGCCGCCGCGAAGACCAAGCCCACGGCCGTGCTTCACGTGGTCCGCGGGCCTCAAACCGGCGTGTCGTTCAAGCTTGGGGACCAAAAGCTCAGCATCGGACGCAGCCCGCAGTGCGACATCTTCCTCAACGATATGACCGTCTCCCGCACGCACGCCTCCGTCGAGCCGGTGGATTCGGGCTACGAGATCTCGGATGAGGCATCGTTTAACGGGGTATGGGTGAACAACAACAGCATCGACACGTATCTCCTGGCTGACGGCGACGTCGTGCAAATCGGCGCGTTCTGCTTGGTGTACAAAGAAGAGTAACGCCGCGGGAGTCCGCGGTTTCGGATAAACGCGTTCGCGCGTTTTCACAGACGGGAGCGACATGGAACTGTTATCAGGAAACGAGGCGATAGCTCAAGGCGCATGGGAAGCCGGTTGCCGTATCGGCGTTGCTTATCCGGGCACGCCTTCCACCGAAACGCTTGAGACCTTTGCGAAGATGGACGGCGTGTACGCGGAATGGTGCGTCAACGAGAAGGTCGCAGTCGAGGTGGGCGTCGGCGCAAGCGCGGCCGGCGCGCGCGTGCTGTCCACCATGAAGCACGTCGGCGTCAACGTTGCGGCGGACCCGCTGTTCACCGCCGCCTATACCGGCGTCGGCGGCGGGTATGTGGTGCTTGCCGCCGACGATCCCGGCATGTACTCCTCCCAAAACGAGCAGGACTCCCATTACTATGCAGCGGCGGCTCATATCCCCATGATGGATCCCGCCGATTCCGCGGAGGCCTTGGCGTTCACCCGCACCGCCTTCGATCTGTCCGAGCGCTTCGATGTGCCGTTCTTCATCCGCTCCTCCGTGCGCGTGTCCCACACGAAGACCCCGGTCGAGCGCGGTCCGCGTACCGAGCACGAGCTTAAGCCCTACGAAAGCAACCCGGCGAAGTGGGTTATGATGCCGGCGTTCGCCAAGCCGCGTCGCAAGGTGCAGCTTGAGCGCATCGAGCAGCTTTCCAAATGGGCTGAAACCTGCGAGTTCAATCGCGTCGAGCGCAAGGGCGCTGCTGTTGGCGTGGTGTGCGCCGGTGCTGCCTACCAGCATGTGGTGGAGGCTCTCCCAGATGCATCGGTGTTCAAGCTTGGCGTCACGTATCCCTTGCCCGCGCAGGCGCTGCGTAAGTTCGCGGCAGGCGTGGACGCGCTGTACGTTGTAGAGGAAGGTTCGACCTACTTGACCGACGCGGTGCGTGCGCTGGGCGTTCGCGTCGCCGATTTCCCGTGCGGCTTGCCGCGTGACGGCGAGCTGACTCCCGGACTTATCCGCACGGCGTTCGGTCAGGAAGCTCCCGCGCATGCGCAAGCTCCTGCCGACGTTCCGGGCCGCCCGCCCGCGTTGTGCGCCGGTTGCCCGCATCGCCTTGTGTTCAAGGAGCTTTCACGCATCAAGGCCGTCGTCACCGGCGATATCGGATGCTACACGCTGGGTGCGTTGCCCCCGCTGTCCGCAATGGACACATGCATCGACATGGGCGCCTCCGTTTCCATGTCCCATGGCTTCGAACTCGCTTGGGCGGGCACCGAGCATCGCCCCGTGGTCGCCGTCATCGGCGACTCCACTTTCGCCCATTCCGGCCTTTCGGCGCTTATCAGCACTGTGTACAACAAGGGCGCTGGGACTGTTTGCGTGCTCGACAACCGTACCACCGCTATGACGGGCCGACAGGGCAATCCCTTCAATGGCGAAACGCTGCAGCATCGTCCGTCGCGCGAGCTTGACCTGGAAAGCGTGCTTCATGCCATCGGCGTGCCCGATGTGCGCACCGTCGACCCCAACGATATGAAGGCTGTCCGTCTTGCCCTGCGCGAGGCCACGCGCTCCGATGAGCTGTCCGTTATCGTGTTCCGCAGCCCCTGCGTGCTCATCGACCGTATCCGCAAGCCTGCGTATGCCGTTGCGGATACGTGCACTGCGTGCGGCGTGTGCACCACGCTGGGCTGCCCGGCCATCGCCAAGACCGAGGACGGGCATGCTGTCATCGACGGCGGCATGTGCATCGGCTGCGGACAATGCGAGCAGTATTGCGCGTTCAAGAGCATCGTATCCACGGCCAAGGAAGGGGAATAGCCCATGTCCAACGCAACTACCGTTTTGCTGTGCGGCGTCGGCGGGCAGGGCACCATCCTTGCCGCGGACCTGCTTGCTCGCACGGCCCTTGCAAGCAACTACGACGTGAAGGTTTCTGAGATCCACGGCATGTCCCAGCGCGGCGGCGCCGTTACCACGGTCGTCCGTTTCGGAACCGAGCCGGTCGCAACCATGGTCGCCGACCACGGGTGCGTCGACTGTGTGGTGTCTTTTGAAACCACCGAGGCGCTGCGCAATCTGCCCTTCGTTCGCGAAGGCGGCTATCTGCTGGTGGCTGACGAGGACATCAAACCGCTGCCCGTGCTCACCGGCAAGGCCGGCATGCCTGAAAACGCGCGCGAGAAGCTGCAGGCCGCGGGTGCTTCGCTTATCCCCGCGGGCCCTATCGCCGAACAGGTGGCAACCTCGAAATCGGTGAACGTGGTGCTGCTCGGGGCTCTGGCCACGCGCCTGGATTTCTCCGAAGAGGTATGGAAGGAAGTCATCTCAAAGCGCGTTCCTCCCAAAACCGTCGAAGCGAACCTTCGCGCATTCGATGCCGGTTATGAATTTGCCCGAAAGGGGGCCGAATAATGAGCGTTCAGCAGATCAGCGTGTTCGTTGAAAGCAAGCCGGGGCATTTGTCCCGTGTGGTTGATGCGTTCACGCAGGCAAACGTCAGCGTTCGAGGCTATAGCGCATCCGACACCTGCGATTACGGCATCGTGCGATTCGTAGTCGATGACCCCGATCGCGCGCTGCAGGTGTTGCATGATATGAATTGCGCTGCCACGAAAACCTCTGTGCTGTGCCTTCGTCTTGAGGACAAGCCTGGCGAGTTGGCGCGTGTTTTGAAGGTGCTCTCCTCGTGCGGCATCAACGTGCAGTACAGCTATTCGCTGATCTCCACGTATATTTGCCTGTACGTCAAAGACCTTGATCAAGCGGAGAAGCTGTTGGCCGATCAGCCCGTTGAGCTGCTTGATCAGAAGGATTTTCTTCACATGACGGCCGGTATTGCCTAACCTCGCACGCTAGATAAGGTGTTGTTTCATGATCGATATCACGGAAAAGGGCGCAGCGCTTCGCGCGGCCTCTGAGGGTCGCTTCAATGAGCTGCCCGTTCATAACCCGGATGTGGAATGCTGTTCGCGTGAGCGCATCCGCGCCATTCAGCTTGAAAAGCTGATCGCGCAGGTGGAGTGGACCTATGAGCGAGTTGCGTGGTATCGCGACCAGATGGACGAGATGGGCGTGAAGCCTTCCGACATCAAGTGCTTGGAGGACGTGTGCAAGCTCCCCTTCACCGACAAACATGCGCTGCGCAAGACGTTCCCGTATGGCATGTTCGCCGTGCCTTTGGACGAGGTGGTGGAGCTTCATTCGTCTTCGGGCACCACGGGAAAGCCCATCGTGGTGGGCTATAACCGCCACGACATGGACGTTTGGAACGATTGCATCATGCGATTGGTGCAGATGGCGGGCGTCGTGCCTACCGACCGCGTGCAGATGGCATTCGGGTACGGCATGTTCACCGGCGGTTTCGGCTTGCATTACGGCCTGCAGCGTCTTGGCTGCATGATGATCCCTGCCGGCTCGGGCAATACCGAGCGCCAAATCCAGATGATCCAGGATTATGGCACGACGGTGCTGGTGGCTACGCCTTCTTACGCCATGCATATCTGCGAAGTCGGCGAGAAGATGGGCTACGACTGGGAGACCTCCACGCTACGCGTCGGTCTGTTCGGCGGAGAGCCATGCCCTCCGGGTCTCAAGGCCGAAATCGAATCCCGTATGCATATCGTTTGCACGGACAATTACGGTCTGACCGAGGTCATGGGACCTGGCGTGTCGGGCGAGTGCCTTGCTGAACGCGATATGCAGCATATCGCTGAGGACCATTTCCTGTGGGAAGTGGTAAATCCTGAAACCGGCGAGCCTGTTGCCGATGGCGAGATGGGCGAGTTGGTCCTCACCCCGCTCGACAAGCAAGCTATCCCGGTTCTGCGCTATCGCACGCACGACTTGACGCGCGTGGTTACGGATCCCTGCAAGTGCGGCCGCACGTCCGCAAGGATGCAGAAGGTCCGTTCCCGTTGCGATGATATGCTCATCATTCGCGGTACGAACGTGTTCCCGAGCCAAGTGGAAGATGTGCTTTCGGGCATTGACGGCGTGACCCCGCATTATCGCATCGTCGTTGACAACGAAACGGGTCTGGATCGCATGGTCGTGCATGTGGAGCTGAAGCCTGAGGCGTTCAGCGACTCCTTCGAGGAAATGGACAAGTTCCGCAAGCATATCGAGAAGGAACTCAAGAGCGTTCTGCTTGTGGCTTCGAAGGTCAAGCTTGTCGAGCCTGGCGGTATCGAGCGTTCGTTCGGCAAGACCAAGCATGTTCAGGATCTGCGCAAGTAAATGATGTCGCAGTCGCATTATTTCGAACCTGGAGCGAACCGTCCCGTGGTGGGGCGGTTCGCTCCATCTCCGACAGGTCGGATGCACGCGGGGAATATCTATGCTGCTCTTTCGGCTTGGCTGGTTGCTAAATCCCAAGGCGGAACGATCGTTCTGCGTATCGAGGATCTAGATCGTGACCGCTCTAAAGCGGAATATATCAGCGCTGTGCAACGAGATTTCGAGTTGTTGGGCCTTACCTGGGATCAAGGCCCGTTCTTTCAGCATGATAGGGATGAGGCCTATCTCGAGGCGTTCAGCGGCTTGGAGCGCAAAGGTCTGGTGTACCCATGCTTCTGTACGCGCGCTGACCTGCATGCGGCATCTGCTCCGCATAGGGGAGAGAAATTCGTCTATCCTGGCACTTGTCGCGGGTTGACTGCGGAGCAGATTGCTGAAAAAAGCTTGTGCAGGGCCCCAGCGCAGCGTTTACGCGTACCGGATGCCGCATACTCCTTCGAGGATATGGTGCAGGGGCGCTATGAGCAGAACTTGGCGCATGATTGCGGAGATTTCCTTATCCGTCGTTCCGATCAGGCATTCGCATACCAGCTTGCGGTGGTCGTGGACGATGCGGCTCAGGGCGTTACAAGCATCGTGAGAGGCGTTGATTTGCTTTGTTCCACGCCTCAGCAGCTATACTTGCAGGAATTGCTCGGGCTTGATCATCCTCGTTATGCGCATATCCCCTTATTGGTTGCGGAGAAGAATCGCCGGCTTTCGAAGCGCGATCATGATGCCGGTATTGAAGAGCTGCTCGTAAGGTTTAAGACTCCGGAAGCGATTATCGGACATATCGCAGGCATATGCGGACTTGCCCCAACGTGCGATCCTGCAACCCCTGAACAGCTGCTGGCTACGTTCGATGCAGCGCAATTACCTGAGCTGTTTGGCGATCCTGTTCAAATTGCCTGGCGATAACGGCCTTCTGATCAGAAAATAACCGCCATCAGGCTGAGAAGCACGCATTGAGCCAAAACGAAAATGGTTACTCGAACATTGCTGCTTTTGAACTTGGCTTTGGGGTCTTTCGAACCGACAAGCTTCACATACAGTCGAACAACGGTGATCAGAAACGCCACCATGGCCACATCGCACACAAGGGAGAAGATCGTAGCCAGATCAGGAACGCCCATGGTCTGCCCGAGTTCGTAGAACAACAAGCTGGCATCAGTGGCGAAGAAGGCGAAGGTAACGGCACTTGCCAATCTGGTGATTTCCTTAGCCTTGGCTTCTTGTTGCTGTTTTTGGTAATTTGCGCTCTCGTCATATTTGTAGACCAGCTGAAGGCATTTTCCATTCATCAGCTGAAAAGCCACGAGCAGCGAAACGCATCCAAAGATGACGGCGAAAAAGATTTGAAGCAATCCCATTGAGCAAACCTCGTCTCTTTACAGTCCGGTAAATCTCTCTAGCATACGATAACAGAATTGCTCGCCAGAATCGCAGCGGCATACCAAGCACCTAAGGCGATATTCACCGAGCAAATCTGCGACATGGCCGCTTGTCGGCTTTGCGGCGCCAAAGGATTATTTCGCAAAGCTTTGAGGAGCGGATAGGTCGAAAGCAGTAAAAAGGGGAGCATGATCAGGCCCTGCGTGAAGAAGATGCCGACGATTAAGATGATTGCGATGAGCCATAACCACATGATCGCGTGGTACAACCTGCGGGCTTTTTCGCGATTCAGCAGCACGGATAGCGTACGGCGATGGGCTACGGCGTCTTTCTCGATATCGCACGTGTTGTTGGTGAACATGATCAAGCCGATGCCGAGGATTTCCGGGACCGCCCAAAGCACAGCTAGGGGAGTGAGCAACCCGGTGAGAACCTGGTAGCACGCCAAGGGGATAAGGCCGCCCATAACGATGCCGCTGACCGCTTCTCCAAGAGGGAGATAAGAAATCGGGGTTTTACCAGCAGAATAGAGAACAACGAAAACCGCGCCGATGACACCGATTGCAAGGGGAATCGGTCCGGCGTGATAGATCACATAGCCGCCCAGGATAAAAGCTGTAACCAGTAAAGCGATGGCATATACCAGTGCACAGGTAGGATTCACCTTGTTGTAGATCAGCACAGCGTCGGTAGGGTCTACATCATCATCCGACGAATCGGTGCCCTTAACGTAATCGTAGTAATCATTGAACGTGTTCACCGAGCTTTGCATGAGGATGCAGATGCCAAGGAGCGCGATGGTCAAGGTTGCGGATATCGGGTACCCCGTCGCTATTGCCAACGAGGCGGCTATTGCAACAGGCGCTATCGACGCTGGCCAGGTGTGAGGAGCAGCAAGGTCGAATGCCATCTTCGCGGTGAATCGGTTGTAAGAGTGCCCGCTAGGGTTTTGTGATCGGCTCATTACTGATTGCTTCGCTTTCTAGACTCGTTTTGCAGAAGACCGTTTCCCGCATCCTTAATGCGGGCTATGGTTTGGTTTTTCAGCGTTGCCCCCAGACTTCCTAATGTGGAAATGAGGAACTGTTTGGTGTCGACGTCGAGTTTGGAGCCAGCCCCCATCACGGTTGCCATATTCGCTCCCAGACGGGTTTGGAAATCTGCCCAGCTTGTTGCGTTTGTTTGCGTGATCAAATCATATATGGTTTGAATAAAGCGCTCTCGCTCAGCAGGCGTTTTGCTGCGTAACCACGTATCTAACGCTTCATCGAAGAACTGTGCAGATGCATTCAAATCTTGTTGGTAGACGAAATCGTCTCCCTCGACCATCCATGAGAAAGGGTGGTGCTGAAAGATAGCGGAAGCCGACGATTGAACCACGCGATAATCGTCGCTGCGTTCCAATATCATTCCGAACGCAGAAGACTCGGGAACAAGTTTATGCAGTTTACGATCGTACTCAGCGGTAGTTCGACGAGGGGAGGGGTCTTCAAGGAACGAAGGTCCATCGTGATCGTATATGGCGATGATCCGACGATAGGTGCCTTCGTCTGTGCACAATGCCGCGTATTGGGCAAGGTTTCCGCCTTTTGAATGTCCGCCGAGTATCAGCTGACAGGTCGTTGCTGACGAAACGCCGGAAACATAAGCAAGCGCGGAGCGCTGGGAGGGGATAACCGGTTTATATGAAAGATTGAAGTCCTCTTTCCAGCCCGTCAGCGTTCCATCGGTTCCTCGGAACGCAATGTATGCCATGATTCCTTGGCTGGACTCGAAGAAAAAGGTGCATGCCGAGAATTGCTTGTCAACCGCATCAGAGGTTTCGTCGACGAACAGAGCGACGGAGACATCTCGATAACGCCTGCTGGCCCTGATGGCCTGAATGAAACGCAATGTGTTCTCGGAGTCCTTGAGCCAGCTCCCTTCGGTAAGCAAGTTGACTTCGCATAAAGCTAATATGTCGGACAGCAATACAGGCGTTGAGGTATGCGTGTCTAATAGGCAGTTAACTGCGGTCAGCTCGGGTTTTAGAACAAGCTGATCAAAATTGAAATAGCACAACGATGAAAACACAAGTGAATCAACCGGATTTACGGGTGATTCGATAAACGTTCGCTGCTCACGTTCAATATACGTTACGATTGAGTCCATGGCTTCATTCTAATCGTTTTGCTAGGTACTTGGAGGTTGCTATGAAAGTTTGCACGGCGATACCTGTTCGATATGCGGAAACAGACAAGATGGCAGTTGTGTATCATGCAAACTATTTGCTGTATTTTGAGGACGCACGGACTCGCTTTCTTGAAGAGCTTGGCTATCCGTATGCACGCATTGAACAAGCCGGCTACATGTCGCCGGTCGTCTCGTTCGAAGTGCGCTACGGAGAGCCTTTGCGATACGGTGACGTTGCCATCGTACGCACTTGGGTCAGTGAATCCCGTGGCACCAAAACCACGTATTCATATGAGGTGTTTAAGCAGGGTGACGACGTGGAAGTAGCTAAGCCTTGCGTTACAGGCACGAGCACTCACTGTCTTGTTGATTCGAACACGTTTAAGCCGGTAAGTATCAAGCGCACGCTGCCTGAACTGTTTGATCTCTATGAACAGGTTTGCGAACGATAAGCTTCATGTGCTTACGAAAATCAAGTGCCATCCGTATACAGCATCTGAATCTCATTGTGCGCTCTTGTGACATTAGCTAGCCTTGCAGCGCTTTCAGTAATGCTCCATTGATGTCGCTGTCAACAATCCATGACTTATCAATCTTATGCAAGGTTACCGTAATCGGATCATGTTGTACCGGTGCTGCCGCATTGATGAGGTCAAGTGTGTTTTCGGCAACCTCGGATTGCGTTTGCTCTTCAGTATTGTTCGCGCTTGCGCCGGATTCGAAATCTTCTGTGGCTTTCTGTTCCAGTGCGGCAAAGATGCTGTCCGTGGTTTTACAGGTGATGGTGAGATCTACGGTTGCCGTGTCCTTATCAATGTTGATAGGGCCAAGCGCGTAGTCAAACCCATCAAGGTAAGCTGATATGTACGATATAGGATCTATGCCGATGTCTGAGAGCTGTTGCTTAGCATCGTCTGAGAGCAAGCTGGTCAAGGTAACTTCATCTTTAGCTTTGATAGCTTCCAGAGGTTGAGAGACAGCTTGTTCGATACGTTCCTCATTAGAGGGGCCGCAACCTGTTAACGCAAGCATTAGAAAAACAGCTGCGATCGTAACCGTAGTAATACAGACGACGCGAATCGATATCGACTTGAAATCTAGTGCTACAGAGTTCATGGACAGGCCCCCAAAATCCCAGTTCCCTAGTTAACATAACATATATTATCAATGATAAATATCGTTCAATCATAGCACGAAATGAGATGTTTACCTAAGCAGAGCACACGTTATGAAACACATGGACCCAGCTTGAACTTAGACGGTGGCGTTGTGGCTTGCAGGTGTTATGAAGCTCCTGCTATGCATGCGTCTCAAGCCAAGCTCAGCGCGGTTCGGGAAATATCTCCTAGCCCCATGTTGAAGTTCCTGCAGCTGTTCCTGCGCTCATATTGCCAGCAATGCTTGCGAAGTCTCCGCTTTGAAGCATCTGCTCGATTACGGGAAACATAATTACAAAGGATACCGCGTTGAGCGTTACCGCTACCAAGCAGATAATCAATGCGGTCCGCGTGGACTTGAGCATTCCGCGAGCTATGGATGCGGTATCGTTACTCTTTTGAGCAATTGAGTGTAATTTGCGATAAGCCAAAAACGCGCAAATCGCACCGATAGTTCCTAGCAGCATTCCACCTACAAATAGGGACAACGGGCCCGCGATAAATGCAAACGTCGTTTGAGAGCGCGCTGTCTTAAGCGTCTGTTCGTCTAAGGCATTCGGCCTGAACTGATTGTTTCCATCATTGGGATTAGGTTGTGTTTCCGGTTTGCCATGAGGCTCATGATTTTCATCAAGGTATGGACTGGGACGATTGTTTTGTTGATCGGCCACGTTAACTCCTAATTGCGGATTCCACTGCTGCCGAAACCCGATTCTCCTCGTTGCGATTCCGTCAATTCCTCGACCTGCTCGAAGTTGATCGTAGGGATCGGCATGACAATGAGCTGTGCAATGCGGTCACCGATTTCGATGGTAAATGAATCGTTGGGATCGGTGTTCAGCAAAATTACCTTCAGCTCACCACGATAATTGCTATCGATAAGACCAGGTGCGTTGACGATAGAAATGCCGTGCTTCGCAGCTAAGCCGCTGCGAGGTAATACAAAACCTGCATACCCTTCAGGTAGCGCGATTGCGAGTCCTGTGGCGACCATAGCGCGTTCATGCGGTTTCAACACAATACGCTCGACGGATCTCAAGTCTACTCCCGCATCACCGTTATATGCCGTGTGAGGGATTTGAGCATCGCGTGAGAGCATTTTAATAGGGACGCGCACGTTGTCCATAGCTACTTCAACCCCTCAAGAGCCGCAGCAAATTCCTCTACGTTTTGAAAATCTTTGTATACGCTTGCAAATCGCACGTAGGCTACATCGTCAAGCTTCGCCAATCGCACCAAAGCCATGTCACCAAGCTCTTTAGAGCCAATTTCGCTTTTAGATGCATTGCGTAGCTCGGCTTCTATGCTATCAATCAATGCGCCCAACTGCTCAGGAGCTATCGGCCGCTTAGCGCACGCAATGAGGAGACCCCTCATGAGCTTTTGTCTGTCATAAGCTTCGGATGAACCATCGGATTTGATGATGATGAGCGGATTGTCGCCTAAGCGCTCATACGTAGTGAACCTTCGACCGCATTGGAGGCATTCCCGCCTGCGGCGGATGCTGCTACCATCATCAGACGGACGGGAATCAACTACTTTGGATTCTAAGTTTCCGCATGCCGGGCATTTCATACAATCGCACTCCTTCGTTCGATGATATGTAGCCTAACATACAAGATATAGCGGTTTATACATTGTTACAAAAGAGTGCACCAAATCGTGACACAAGATATTGCCCTTAGCGGAAGTGCGGATCGGCAATGATTCATAAAATTCCAGCGATGATGGTAAGCAACGCGAACAAGGTGATTGCGCCGGCGGTTTGAGTTGGAGTTGCGCGAGGTCCAGCTTGATATGGCTGACGGAAGTCGCCACTTTGCCTTATGAGTGCGTTACTGCGTCGAGACTCGCCGGCAGGATGACAGGATGATGTATCGTCAATCTGCCGGGCGCTATACTCAGATCCGGGAAATTGAATGATATGCGCAGATGAAACGCGTGCATCTAGCTTTAGCGCCGCTGTGCCGCTAACTGCCGAACGAGAATCACGGTGTTGCATATTTCCTCCCCTTTGCTCTTGCGTAGAACCTTTGTTCGCATATATAATAGAGCGAACAAAGGTTCATGTCAACAGAAAAACAAACGGATGTTCGTTATAGTTCACCTCGAAAGGACAGCCCATGACCGACAAGATCACTAAGCGCCAGCAGGCGGTGCTCGACGTCATCGAGCAATGCATCCGCGAAAAGGGCTTTGGTCCCACTGTTCGCGAGGTGTGTCAGGCTTTGGGGCTCTCCTCTCCTTCCACCGTGCATGTTCATTTGAAGGCGCTTGAGGAGAAGGGCCTTATCAAGCGCGATGCGCTGAAATCGCGGTCGATAGCGCTTACCTACCCGCTTGACCATACCGAAGATGCTACGAATATCGTTCACGCTCAGTTTGACGATATCGTGTCCGTGCCATTGGTCGGAGACGTTGCGGCCGGAGTTCCCATCCTTGCCGAGCAGAACATCACCAACACTATGTCGTTGCCTATCGAAATCGTTGGCGATGCACCTTCTTTCATGCTGTCTGTGCATGGGGAAAGCATGATTGAGGCGGGTATCAACGACGGCGATTACGTCGTGGTCAAAGAGCAGCCGGTTGCAAACAATGGGGACATCGTTGTTGCCATCATCGACGATGGGGCTACGGTTAAGCGCTTCTACAGAGAGCAAGATCATATTCGACTGCAGCCGGAAAACTCTTCCATGGACCCCATCATCACCACTGATTGTTCCATTGCCGGCAAGGTAGTTGCCGTGTTCCGCCGTTTATAGTGAAACTCTACGGGCATAGCTACTCAAGCTAGAGCACGTGATCTGTGATTGAGCTAGCCATTCAAGTTGTAATGCTCGCAATATGAACTTGTTCAGGCACCTTTTCTCGTGCAATCTGATAGTGTCGGAACAGTTGGTACAAGCCGCTCTGATGACGCGGAAGATTGTGTATGCGATATAGCTACATGGGGCATGTGTATTTGGGTCGCCGATATCGTACGAACCGCTATGAGGGTTGAATAATGCCCGCATAAAACCTAAATACGGCCCGAATGCAGCATGCGCGCATTCGGACCGTTGGCTACCCGGGCACGAAGATGTCCGCCTGAAATTGCAAAACATCTTTTCTGCTGTGGCTAAAACTTGTGGTTTGTCGATTTATTGCTTGGCATCGCTCAAGGATCTGAACTCATCTACATATGCTTTTGGCACTAACATAGTCAGATGAGTCCCAGTTTCGATGTGCTCTTCGGTCAAGATCCTGCAACGCTCGTGAGCCTTCGATACTAAATCACCGCGTTGGTACGGAACGACTACATCAAGGTGCGTATCTTGAGCGGATGCTACATGAGCGATCCTGTCGACAAGCTGATCTATTCCCTCCCCTGTTTCCGCTGATACGAGCAGCGCATCATAGCGATTGGCCAATGCTTCCTGTTGCTCGATCGTCAGTAAATCGCATTTGTTGAAAACCAGCACCCTGGGTAAGGTTTGGGCATTGATCTGCTCTAAGACTTCTTCAACTGCCACTATCTGTTCTTCAAATTCGTCAGAAGAGGCATCAACCACATGCAATATCAAATCCGAGCCGGTGATTTCATCTAGTGTAGATTTAAATGCTTCAACCAAGGTGGTCGGTAGCTTCTGAATAAAGCCGACCGTATCGGTTAGCGTGATTTCGCGTCCTTCGAGCAGTTCGTATTTCCTTGTAGTGGAGTCGAGCGTAGCGAATAATTTGTCGTATGCAAGAACATCGGCGTTGGTGAGCCGATTGAGCAAACTTGATTTACCAGCATTGGTATACCCTGCGAGCGAGACTTTGAACATCCCGCTTTCGTACCTGCTCTCCCTTTGAACGGCTCGAACTTCAGCCAAATGTGCAAGTTCGCGTTTGATGGTGGTGATACGCTTGCGAACCAATCGACGGTCAACTTCAAGCTGGCTTTCGCCTTCGCCGAATCGGCTGCCTACGCCACCACCCATGCGGTTTGAGGCTAAGTGCGACCACATACCACGAAGTCGAGGGAGCAGATATTGGTTCTGAGCAAGACGAACTTGCAAACGTCCTTCTTTGGTCGTTGCATGAAGTGCGAAAATATCCAAGATCAAAGCGGTGCGATCGATGACTTTCAAGTCGCGATCAACAGACTTTTCCAGGTTTGATTGCTGCGATGGCGTTAACTCGTCATCGAAAATGATCAAATCTGCTCCAGTTGATCGGCAAAGCCGAGAGATCTCTTCCACCTTGCCGCTGCCCACAAAAGTCCTGGGATTTGGAGAATCAAGCTTTTGTGTTGTAACGGCAACCGTATCCGCTCCTGCGGTATCCGCTAATCGCTCAAGCTCCGCTAAAGAAGATGAGATATTCCAACGCATGCCGGGTCGTTCGACGCCAACAAGCACGGCCTTTTCCCGCTTCTCTTCAACAGTTGTTTTCGCACCCTTAACTAAGACCGATTGATATTCCGACATCGGTAATCCTCTCCGGTGGGTTCAAGCTGAAATGCGTATATTGGAATGGATTATGGCTTGTGCTTGATGTGGCCCCCAAAATGAAAACAAGCGCAGGTGCATTCCCGCGCTTGTCGATAGTAGCATAAGTCGTCCGATTACGAGCGGCTACAACTCAACGGTACCCTGGAAGGCCTCCGTGGCAGGACCCGTCATCATAACGTGATCATCGGTATCCCACTTGATATGAAGCGTACCGCCGCGCAATACGACATCGTTCTCCCTAGAAGCACGGCCAGTCAATGCTGCTGCGACATTAGTGGCGCACGCCCCGGTGCCGCAGGCAAGGGTCTCACCGCAGCCGCGTTCAAATACGCGCATCTCGATGGCATCTTTGCCGATGTGAGCGAACTCGACATTGGTTTTCTCGGGGAACACCGAATGGCTTTCGTAATATGCGCCGATTCGATTCAGATCCAGCGTTGCGAGACATTTATCACTCGCGCTTACGAACAGTTCATCGGGCAGTGTGCTGAAATCATCGATGAAGCAGATAGCATGCGGATTCCCCATAGAGACGCACGTGAAGGCAAACGCCCCCCAAGGAGATTCGATAGCACTGTCTTTCACGAAACCCGTCTCGTCATCAGCGAGGGCGTTTGCAGGCAAGTCAACCGGTACATTTTGCGGTTCGAGAACAGGATGACCCATATCAACGGTGGCAAAGGTCAACTTGTCGTGTTTGTCCACCTCAAAGCTGATCGGCTTCGGACCCGCCAACGTGTCGGCCACGAAGGAGCCATCGCTTGCAAGCACGAACCCGCGGTCTACGAGGTACTTTGCAAAGCAACGAACACCATTGCCGCACATTTGCGCAAGCGTGCCATCTGCGTTGATGTAGTGCATATATGCAGCACACTCGGAGCGTTTCGAAGGGCGCACCATAATCACGCCATCCGCGCCGATACCGAAATGACGATCGCACAGCAAGGCGACTTGCTCCTGCGTCAGCTCGATAT
Source organism: Eggerthella sp. AM16-19 (assembly GCF_003474385.1). Classification (NCBI taxonomy): domain Bacteria; kingdom Bacillati; phylum Actinomycetota; class Coriobacteriia; order Eggerthellales; family Eggerthellaceae; genus Eggerthella; species Eggerthella sp. AM16-19. The sequence continues at coordinate 162,677 of NZ_QUCY01000001.1, read as the reverse complement.
CTCTCGAAAAATCATCGATGAAAACGAAGTCATTGCCAAGACCATGAAGCTTAACAAAATCCAATTCCATGAGGTTTTACGCACGCTCCTTTAACAAGGGTGAATACAATTTACAGTGTATCAATCAAGGATATTGCTTCATCTGCAAGTGCATCGGTATCCCCCGAATCTGCGCAAAGCCAATGAATCCGCGAGTCTTTTCTAAACCACGTGCGCTGACGTTTGGCGTATCGGCAAGTTGACACCTTTATGGATTCGATTGCCTCTTCCATGCTGGTGCGGCCATCAAGTGCAGCGACGATCTCTTTGTACCCGATCGCCTGTGGCGCAGTGATTCCATCACGGAAGCCGGATGCAAGCAAAGTCTCCACTTCTTGGATAAGGCCATTGGCTACCATGGAGTCAACACGTGCTCGGATGCGTGCGCGTAAAACATCGGGGTCTACCGCTAAACCGATGAACATTGCGGGGACCCATTGCGGTAAGGATTGGAGCCGTTGTTTTTGAATCGCGTAGCTATCTCCCGTTTCTAGCAGCTCGAAAGCACGAACCACTCGTTTGATATCTGCTGGAGGTATTAACTGCGCACTCTCTGGGTCACGTTGGTGCAGTTCACTCCACAACCGTTCGGGGCCATATTCTGCGGCGAATGCATTCCAGTGATTTCGGACCGGATTATCGATTTGCTCGCCATCGGGGAACTCATAGGCATCGATGGCTGCGCGTACGTAAAAGCCGGTACCGCCAGCTAGAATGCTGCGCTTGTCCTTAGATTCGATTTCCACGAAGCTTTCCCGCGCATACGCTTGAAACAATGCCGCGGAGAACGGCTCGCCAGGATCGACCAAATCGAAGCCATAATGAGGTACCAGTCGTTCGCTTTCGGGAAGTTTGCCTGTTCCGATATCCATGCCGCGGTACACCTGCATGGAGTCGGCGCTTACCACTTCCCCGTCCAAACGCGTTGCGATGAGTTGCGCGACATCGGTTTTCCCCGATGCGGTAGGGCCTACCACGCAAATCACGGGCTGCGAGAGGGCTGCCGCCGCCGCATTCACGGTTGCAGCAGCCTTTGAGGCGTTATTCAACGATATCGCCGGCCAAATACCAGGTTTTTGCTTCGTTGATTCGAACGTTGACGATGCTTCCAGCCAGTTGTTCGGGTGTTTTGCCGACAGGAACCGGCGCATGTACCGTTTGGTTCTTCGGGCTTTTACCCGCAATAAGCAATTCGTCACGCTTCGATGAGCCCTCCACCAAAACCGGGATGGTTGCTCCCAGGTCAAGCTGGTTTTTCTCGAAAGCATGAGCCTGAACGATATCGACCAGGCGATCGAACCGTTTCTGAATCACCTCATGAGGGGTGTTATCCTCCATGCTCGCAGCAGGAGTCCCCTCTCGCTTGGAGTAAATAAAGGTGAATACCTGGTGATATCCGATCTCATCGACCAGACGAGCCGTGTCCATGAAGTCTTTTTCGGTTTCGCCTGGGAATCCTACAATAATGTCGGTGGACAAGGCGATATCCGGGCAAGCATCGCGCAATTTGCTGACAAGCTGTCGATAATGCGCCGAGGTATAGCGACGGTTCATCAGCTGCAAAATACGATCCGAGCCGGATTGCGCCGGGAGATGCAGTGCCGGCATAAGCGAACGCAGCGAGCCGAACTGCGCGATAACCTCGTCGGATAGATCTTTAGGATGGCTGGTGGCGAAGCGCAGGCGCTCGACACCCGTTTCGTCCAGAGCTTTGAGAATTTGAGCGAAACGAGGGCTGCCATACAGGTCGCGACCATAAGAGTTGACGTTTTGACCGAGCAGCGTGATCTCCTTCACGCCGGCTGCCACATAACGTTCCGCTTCGGCGACGATGTCTTCGATTGGGCGCGATTTCTCCCGACCGCGCACGTAAGGAACGATGCAATACGTGCAGAAGTTATTGCATCCAATGGTAATAGGTAGCCACGCAGCCCACGAATGCTCACGACTTGTCGGAAGTTCAGTCGGGAAGGAGGAAGAAGCATCGAGCACCTCAACCTGATGACCGCCCTCTTCTATAACAGCTTGAAGTAGATGCGGTAGAGATGCCAGATTGTGCGTGCCGAAGACCACATCAAGATGAGGGAGCTTTTTCGTCAGCTCATCGCCATCGCGCTGGCCGATGCATCCACCTACCGCAACGATCCTCTTGCTCAGCGGGGACCCGCTTCTCACGGGGATGTTCTTCAACGATGCAACCTGACCGTACAAGCGAGTATCAGCCGCTTCGCGCACGCAGCACGTCATGTAAATCAGGATATCGGCTTCCTCCACGGTGTCGACCATAAGGCCGCCGAGGCCTTCGAGCATGCCCGCAATACGTTCGGAGTCATGCTTGTTCATCTGGCATCCGAAGGTGCGGACGCAAAAAGTCATATTCATGAATGGAGTATGCATAAGGATACAGTTCCGATCGAATCGAGAATAGCAACGCTATGTGAAATGAAATTACTCGCCAAGAGCGGAATCGGCGATTGGCGTGCCGTGCGTATATCGAGGCTCCACGGCAAAGCGAATGGCCGTCCGGTATTCGCCATCGATCACGATGTCGGCAAATGAAGGAATGCAGGCGATTTCGATGCCGACTGGCGACAAGAATCCTCGAGAGATGGCAATCGCCTTCACGGCTTGATTCACGGCACCGGCGCCGACAGCTTGGATCTCAACGCCAACACCGTCTTTCACCATGCCGGCAATGGCGCCTGCCACTGATGCGGGGGAAGATTTTGAGGAAACTTTCAGGCACCCTGATTCCGGGGCTTGTTGTTCGGCATCCATGCATTCACCTTTTCGTGTTCCGTTTGACGTGTGTTTCGGCGTAATTAAATGCAAGCTAAATTGTAGCTATAACGAAATCTATCCGCAACATGATGTGGAAGGCCTGCGCTAAGACTGCATGAGCACAGGTATGGTAATGCGAATGGCGTCCTTGCTCACCCTGATGCGAGGCTCGATGTTCGCGTCGAGATAATACGCATCGGCCAGTTCTGCGTATGCTTGTGAAATCTGGCGAGCGAAACGAGCGGCATCTTCGTCTGCAAGCTTCAATCCTTTTGCATGTCGGGACGTAGCGTTGGCGGTCTTTCCTTGGGATTCGGCCCCTTCCTTTTCGAGCGCGTGGGTCGTTTGCAATCCATCGATTTTGATTTTTGCCAGCAATGGGGATAAGGGAGCGATTTGCCCATCGAGGATACGACGCGCAGAACGTTCGGACATTAACAGCCCAAAAGATTCGGCGGTTTGATGAAAAGCTGACAGACTCGAACATGCCGACAAGCGTTTACATATCGGCAATCGGGAATCGTTTTCACCGGAAAGCCTGTCTTCCGCGGAAAGCTTGCCAAGCCCAAAAGCATACAACGTGGCCGCGATATCCGTTGAAGATCCGATGAACACATTGACTGCGGCCCGAGATTCAATGGCAAATTCACACGCAGTTCGTAGGATATTCTTTGGACCACGCACCGCTACCGTTCCCGCTTCGTTGAGCTCAAACGTCGGAAAGCTGGATTGGTCGGTTTTCTCTGGGAGTTTATTAAGATCCGTTTGAATGACGAATGCCGACCCGAGGCCCGAATCCGATGCCGAAATAGTTGCAGATTCGGCGTTTACCGCGATGGAATACAAAGCCATGCCGCGGCCGTGAACGCCCCACTTGTCCATGTGCATTGAATCAAGTTTTGAGGTGACGCGCGGTTCGAACACCGTTCGCTGTAGATGCTTCGGAACGCCGTCTCCGTCGTCGATCATGACGATTCGCCTGGTTGACCCTTCGCGAGTACAAGATACGAAAATGTTCGACGCGTGAGCATCGCGAGCATTTCGAAGCATTTCGATGATGATGTCCTCAGAAGATCGGATGTCCTGCGCCGCTTGTCGACGCTCCGCTTCCGAGCTGCGTAAACGAACGAAGCCACCTCCGAGATCGGTTTCGACTCGAAGGTGGCCTTCTCCGCAAACGTCTTCGATAAACGAGGCAAAGTTGCCGTCGCCCATAGTTGACGCCTTTCGTTATTTTGCGATACCGATAGCTCGGCTTTCGCGGATGACAACGACTTTCACCTGGCCGGGATACTGCATCTCGTCTTCAATGCGCTTCGCGATATCATGAGCCAAAACGGTGGTCTGAGCCTCGTCGACCAGTTCAGGCTGCACCATGACGCGAACCTCGCGACCAGCCTGGATTGCGTAAGTACGCTCAACGCCCTTGTAGGAATTAGCGATTTCCTCAAGTTTTTCCAGACGCTTGATGTAGGCGTCCAGAGTTTCCTTACGAGCACCAGGACGTGCCGCGGAAACGGCATCGGCGGCTTGCACAAGCACGTCGAGGACGCTATTGGGCTCGACGTCGTTGTGATGTGCCTCGATTGCATGAACGATGGACGGCTTTTCGCCGAATCGACGGGCAAGATCGGCACCGATGACCGCATGGCTACCCTCGACTTCATGGTCAACGGCCTTCCCGAGGTCATGAAGCAGACCCGCACGCTTTGCCGGAACAGGGTCAAGACCAAGCTCGGACGCCATGACTCCGGACAGGTACGCAACTTCCAGCGAGTGGTTAAGCACGTTTTGGCCATACGAGGTTCGGTAGCGCAAACGCCCAAGCGTACGCACGAGCTCGGGATGCAGATCATGGATTCCGGTATCGAATGCAGCCTGATCGCCGGCCTCCTGCACGCGTTGGTTCACGAGCTTCTCGGCCTTGCCGAACATCTCTTCGATGCGGGCAGGATGGATACGGCCATCTGCGATGAGGTTTTCCATGGTCACGCGACCGATTTCGCGACGAACCGGATCGAAGCAGGAAATGGTGACGCATTCCGGCGTGTCATCGATGATGAGGTTGGTGCCGGTTAGCTGTTCGAAGGAGCGGATATTGCGACCTTCGCGACCGATGATGCGACCCTTCAGGTCATCGGAAGGGATATGGATTGCAGAAACCGTGGTTTCCGCCGTATGGTCCGCAGCAACGCGCTGGATGGCAAGGCTGAGAATGGAACGAGCTTTCTTGTCCGCCTCTGCCTTGGTGCGGGCCTCGGAATCTCGGATGATGGCAGCGGACTGATGCGCTACTTCATCTTTGAGCGTATCGAGCAGTTCGGTCTTTGCCTCGTCGGCGGTCATGCCCGCGACTTGCTGCAAACGAATACCGATTTGCTCTTCGGATTCATCGAGATCGCGCTGACGGCGGTCGAGCTGGCCTTGCATGGAAGAGATCTGATGCTCTCGGGAGTCCAGAGACTTTTCGCGCGTGTCAAGCGACTCAACGCGGCGATCAAGAGACTCTTCGCGCTGATTGACGCGCTGCTCTGCAGCGCGCACCTCCTTCAAGCGTTCCTTGTTCTCTGCCTGGGCCTCCTGACGAAGTCTCAATGCTTCGTCCTTGGCTTCGACTACCGCTTCGCGACGCAAAGTTTCCGCCTGGCGTTTTGCGTCTTCGACAACGGTATGAGCTTCGTCGGCAGCGCGCTGGGCCGTAGATTTGGCGACGAATTTATTGATGACGAAACCGGCGGCGATGCCGACGACGGCGCCAACGATAAGCCAAATGATGGATTCCATGCTTGTCCCCCTTTCGAGTTTGGACGGGTACTGTGGGTTTCATAGGTTCCATTGCATAAAAAATCCCGGCATAACCGGGCATGAGCGTACGTGCGCAACGACTGGACGTATACATTTGTTTATATATTCCAACAGTGCCGTATAAGGCACGATAGCTCAGGCTTGCTTTTCATGATAAAGGTTCTCTTTCAAATGGAAAAGGGCAAGTGAACAAAAAAGCCGGTTCTACAGGAGAAACCGGCTTTTTGATTTAAAGATATCGAGATTTAACAGGTTTCGAGGGTGGTGCAACCATGCTGCTCGGCGAATATTCGAGCAGCCGATGCCGCTACACTCGATTCATAGCCTTTCTGCACGAGCTTTCGATATGCGGCTTCACGAATTCGTTTGGCTTTCGGCGGTTTAGCGGCAAGCAGGCTCAACGCTCGGGCTAGCTCATCAGGACCTGAATCACGGAACAGCGCTTCCTGATATGCTGGCACGGTTTGGGGATCTATGTCCGCCTGTTCAAGCTCAAACGCAATGCCTCGAAGCCCCTTTCCCTGAGAAAGCCTGCTTCGAACCAAAACATCGGCGTAGCGCTCATCGCTCACAAGCCCGCAGTTGATTGCCCGCTGCACAGCCTCGGCAGCGATACGGTCGTCATAACCGCTTGACAGCAGCCGATTATACAGCAGGGCACTGGCATGTTCACGGATGCACAGCAATCGCTGGATCTTCGCAAATGCCGAATCTGCTTGATCGCGATCTGCATCTGATTGCTTCGACTGTTCGATGAATCGCCCATCGTTTTCAGAACTGCCAATAATCGGACACCCAGCAGGCCAAGACACTGACTTTTGCTGGATTTCGCTGATAGTATCTTCCCTACACTCCAGCTTGTCGGGACACAATGGGTTGCCTTCGCATTGACGGGGATGAGTACTAGACCGCCCATTCGTATCTGAACCTGTCTCGATGGCTTTGATTCGTGCGCGCAAATCCGCAATGCTTTGCGTCCTTGCATCATGCATGGCTATTTCTTGCCCTTAGGTTTTGCCACAGGATTGACGGCGTCGAAGTCTTCCTGCTCTTTCGTGATGATCGGAATGTCGAACGCTTCTCGAACCTTCGTTTCCAATTCCTCTCGCAGATCGGGGTTTTCTTTCAGAGTATGCTTTGCTGCTTCGCGTCCTTGTCCTAGGCGCTCTTCGCCGTACGTGTACCAAGCGCCAGATTTCTTAGCGACTCCAGCCTCAACCGCCATATCGACGATGCAACCCTCTCGCGAAATGCCCTCACCGTACATAAGATCGAACTCCGCTTGACGAAACGGCGGCGCAACCTTGTTCTTGACGACCTTGGCGCGAACACGGTTTCCAACGATCTCGCCATCGCGTTTGATGGAGTCGATGCGACGTACGTCGATTCGAACGCTGGAGAAGAACTTCAGAGCACGACCGCCGGTTGTGGTTTCGGGGTTGCCAAACATCACGCCGATTTTCTCGCGCAGCTGATTGATGAAGATGCACGTGGTATTTGATTTGGAAAGCGAGCCCGCAAGTTTTCGAAGCGCTTGGGACATGAGCCGTGCTTGCAGACCGACGGTGGTATCGCCGATTTCGCCCTCGATTTCGGCTCGGGGAACCAATGCCGCGACGGAGTCGATGACGACGCAATCAATTGCCCCCGATCGGACGAGCATATCGCAGATTTCAAGCGCTTGCTCTCCGAAGTCGGGCTGGGAGATGAGCACGTCATCGATATCCACGCCCAAACGGGCTGCATAGACCGGGTCGAGCGCATGTTCCGCGTCGATGAACGCCACGACACCGCCGAGCGCTTGCGCCTCGGCAAGGATTTGCAGCGCCAGCGTGGTTTTGCCGCTGGACTCAGGTCCGTACACCTCGATGATTCGACCCCTCGGAACGCCGCCGATCCCCAGCGCTGCATCAAGTGGCAATGCGCCGGTGGGTATAGCGCCGATGTTCAGGTCATGGCCGCCATCACCGTATTTCATGATGGAGCCTTTGCCGAACTTAGATTCGATTTGGTCGGTTGTGACCTTGAGCATCTTGGTTTTTTCTTCGTTCATGCGCTGGTTACCCTTCCTTTGCGCTGCTTTGCAACGCTATTGATTATACGAACGCTTGTTTCATAGTCAAGTACCAAATACAAACATCGGTACGACTTATCACCATCATAGCTCTAGCTTTTTGCGCAACCCTTGCCCGAAATACCGAACAGGTTCACCTGAACCTTGCACGGTTGTCTGGTGAACCTGTTCGATTGTTAACTGTTATCGACGCTTCCGTGGCTGGCTTGCGCCGTTGCGCGGAAGGGACTAAGCCTAGCTTTCTGCCTGCTGTTGCCCGCACACCGCCGCATCGACCATACGCAGGGCCTCAAAGGTGGTTTGCATGCGAACCTGGTTGCGATCCCCCTCGAAATGTTTCCGTTGAGCCGTGATGCCGGTATCGCTTGCGCAGGCCAAGCAGACGGTCCCGACAGGCTTTCCCGGCTCCGCCCCGGACGGACCCGCAATGCCGGTGACGGCAACGGCTACGTTGCAGGTCAGGGCCTTGCACGCGCCCTGCGCCATATGGCGAGCAACTTGCGTGCTAACCACGCCGAATTCGTTGATGATCGACTCAGGCACATCAAGGACATCGGATTTCACTCCGGTTGCGTAACTGGTGATCCCGCCTCGCACAACGGCGGAGCTTCCGGAAACCGAAGTCAACGCAGCGCTGATCATACCGCCAGTAAGGCTTTCGGCGGTGCCGATGGTGATGTCCCGTTCGCTGGCATGCGAAATTACCTGAGCCGCAAGATGCTCGATATCTGCGGCTCGTACGCCCACGTTCGTCTCTTCGATGTTTTCGCTTTGCTCGCTTTCGGCCTTCTGCTTGCGCTTTGCTCGTTTGGAAGGCGCCAACCCGATAAGTTCGCGTGCCTTTGAAATGTAATCGAGCATCGACACGACCGTAAGCAACAAGGCGATCGCCATGACGATCCAGCTGATAACCCACATCACGTCCGAAAATGCCTCGACAAGCGTGCCCATCATGTAGCTGTCCTTAATGGTGAACAACACGATAGCGATCATCTGGAACACCGTCTTGAACTTGCCGTACCAGCTAGCGGAGATGACGGTGCCCTTGCTGGCTGCCACCATGCGCACACCCGAGACGATGAATTCACGCGCAACGATGATGAGCGCGACCCAGCTGGGAAGCGATCCGAGCTCGATTAACGCCAAGAGGGCCGCCATGACCAGGATTTTGTCGGCAAGCGGATCCATGAACTTGCCGAAGTCGGTGACTTCGCCGCGGCTTCGCGCCAAATAGCCATCAAGCCAGTCCGTGCAAGATATCAGCACGAAGATGGCGGCAGCGATGAGGCTTTTGGAGTGTTCTGCCAAATCAGGCAGATGAAACCACTGCGGCCAAGGGCTCAAGAGCACGACGACGAATACGGGGACCAAGCATATGCGGATAAGCGTGACGATGTTAGCCGGCGTCCATAATTTTGCAGCAACTTGCGGCGCGGCTTCCACTTGCAGCTTGTGCATGGGCTATTCGCCTTCCATTTCGTACAGCAGCGTATCGGTTATGGTGACTTGGACGATATTGCCCGGTTCACCGTTGTCGACATAGGTTACGCCATCGACCTCAGGAGCTTGGCACATTGCGCGACCGAACAGCTGGCCGTCCTCTTCCCTGCCCTCGATGAGCACGTCCATGGTTTTCCCGACACGGGCGGCAACAAGCGGCGTGCAAACATCGTCCGCAAGGTCGCGCAACCGTTGCGCGCGATACGCCTTCTCGTCGTCGTCGACCCGGTCGGGCAGATCGTATGCGCGGGTTCCCTCTTCGCGCGAGTACGCGAAAACGCCGATGTAATCGAAAAAACCCTCTTCGACGAAATCGCAAAGCTCGTCGAAATCTTCTTCCGTTTCCCCGGGAAAGCCCGCGATAAGCGTTGTGCGCAGCGTTACCTCGGGGACGATGCGGCGAATGCGCTCCACCAGCGACTCGTACTCCTCGCGCGAACCCTTGCGATGCATGGCCTTCAGGATGCTCGGCTGAACATGCTGAAGGGGGATATCGAAATAGGAGCAGATGTTGCCATGCTCGGCGACGGTATGCAACAACTCGTCGGTAATCCCCTCGGGCTGGATGTACATGACGCGGAACCAGGAATCGGCGAATTCATCCGCAAGCGTTCCCACAAGCCACGCAAGGCTTGTGGGATTCTCGAAATCCTGACCCCATCGCCCTGTGTCCTGGGCTATGAGAACGATTTCCTTTACGCCTTCTGAAACGCGATTGGCCACATCCGCACGAACGGTTTCGTAGTCGAAACTGTGATACCTGCCTCGAATGTATGGAATGGTGCAGTAGGAGCAGAAGCGATCGCATCCATCCGAGATCTTCACATAGGCCGAAACGGCGCGCGAGCCGTTGATGGCGACCGCACCCTCGGGCACGGCTCCGAGCATGGCTGCTTTCATGTGCTCAAGGCGCGCCTGATCGATGCCAAGCGCTTGTGCGATGACCTGAACGATATCGTCTTCCTTGCTGCACGGCACGAATGCGGAAGCTTCGGAAAGCTCGGATTCCAAACCCTGTCCGTAACGGGCGGGCATGCAGCCGGCGACGATCAGCGCAGCGCCAGCAGCCACATTGGGCATACCGGCAACTTCGAAGATGGTCTCAAGGCTTTCCTCGGTAGCGCTTTGGATAAACGAGCAGGTGTTCACCACCACGGCATCGGCAGCCTCTGGGTCTTGTTCGATCGCGAAGCCGCAACGGGTAAGCTGCGATTGCATGCGCTGGGTATCTACCTCGTTTTTCGCGCAGCCCATGGTGACGAACGCGACGCGAGGGCTCTCGATTTCAAACACGTTTTCGGTTTCCACGGAAATCCTTAGCGGTAGTTGACGTACTGGAGCGGCTGGCCGTAATCCTGGCCCTTCAAGAAAGCGATAACCTCTTGAAGCGCGTCACGGGAGGCGGAGGAAACACGCAGCTTATCGCCTTCGATGGTGACCTTCACCTTAAGTTTTTGCGCCTTGATATCCTTGTTGATCTTGCCGGCCGTTTCCTTGTCGATGCCTTCGACGATGGTTGCAGTCTGACGCACGCTCTGACCGGTTGCCGCTTGGGGGTCGCCCCATTTGACGGCGGCCAGATCGATGCCTCGCTTGATGAGCTTGCTGCCCATGATATCGATGACCTGGCGTGCAACGAAATCGGCGGGAGCCGCCACTGTGATGGTCTTCTTCTGCTTGTCGAGCGACAGCTCGGCGCCGGAGCCTTTCAGGTCGTAGCGCTGCGTCAGCTCTTTCTTCGCTTGCTGATATGCATTGTCGATTTCCTGCATGTCGACGGTGGACACTACATCGAAGCTAGATTCCTTGGCCATGATGTTCGCCTTTCCACTAATAAGATGAATACGTTGATGACGAGTTTTGGGTTCCCGTCGTGCTAGACCCGGTACCGCTCGTCGTGGTCGAACCGGTGCCCGTCGATGTCGTCGAGGAACCGACGGACGAACCCGTGCCGGTAACCGACTGCGACGAGATACCGCTTGATGTTGAATTCGAACTCGATGAGGTAGACCCGGTGCTGCCCGACGAGGTGCTGGAGCTATCAAGCCCATCGACCTTCACATCAGGATGGTCTTTCGCCCATGAGGCAAGGTAATCCTTGAAGTTCACCGTGGCAGTGGGCATACCCGTGGTCGCATCGCTGGTGAAATCGACCTGTTTGCCGTCCATGGTCACGGTGAATCCGGAGGAAACCCAGGTTGCCAAGCTCCACGTGTCGGAGACGTCAACCGTTTCATCCACCGGCCCGGTGAGCATCTGCTCGGTCGCCTGCCCATCCTGCGTGATGACGACGTAAGCCTGTTGGCCCTTGGCCAGCTTATACTCCACCTTCACGCTCGTGGGCACGGTTGTCGTCGAGGATGCCTTGGATTCCGAATCGTTGCCGTTATCGCCGCTGTTGCTGTTGTTATTGGAATTGTCCTGGCTCACGCCGCTGCCATCCGCCGAAGTGTCGGTGACGCCGGTAATGGGGACCTTCGCCACATCCTGCGTGGAGGCCGCACCGCGGTTTCCGAATGCAAGCGCCACGATGATCACGAGCAGCAGCAAGATTATCACGATGACGGCTACATAAGGCAGCCTTGCCTGCATTCCTCGACCGGCATTGTTCTGCGAACCGGAATAGAAATTGGTGAACTGCGTGGTGACGGCGCCGCCGAAATGGTTGGAACGACGGCTTTCGCTCTCTGCACGTGCCGCACGCGAAGCAAGCGACTCGCGATATTCTCGTTGCGGCTGCTGCTCGCGACGCGACATACGCTGCGCGCCCTGGCGCTGACCTCGCTGGGTACGCTGCGAATGACGACCATCGCCGGAACGATCTTCGCTATAGCGCGATGAGCGCTGCGAACCTTGCCCACGACCATCATGACGCCCGTCGCCGCGCGAAACCGACCTACGACCGGAAACATGCGCCGGCGAATCCGATTCGCCGCGGGTGCGTCCAACCTGATAAGCGTATGCATCGTCGAGATACATACGCGTGATGTCGGCGGGGTTGAGCCCAACCAATTTCGCATAAGCGTTCACCATATTGCGTGTATAGCCGCGCGCAGGCAAACGGGAAAAATCATTGTTCTCGAGGGCGCGGAGGATGTCGGGGCGAATGCGCAGCCGACGAGCGGCCGACTGCACGTCGTAGCCCTTCCGCTCGCGCGCTTCGCGCAATACGGTGCCGAATGAAACCTGGCCCATGCCTTCTCCTTATTGATTGTCGCCGTCATGTTGCTCGAACGCTTTGAGCGTTTCAAGCTCCATGGCATCGACGAGCACTTCTCTGGGCTTGCTGCCGTTCGGAGGACCGACGACGCCCTTATCTTCCAACATATCCATTATACGCCCGGCGCGGGAGTATCCCACTTTGAGGCGACGCTGGATATTGGACGTGGAACCCAAACCGCTGGACACCACCAACTCGGCCGCCTCCCAGATGAGCGGATCATCGTCGGCGCACGTGCCGCCGCTGGCATCCGATGGGCATGATCCCAACGTGATTAGATTGGTGGATAAGATCTCGGAATGATACTCTGGCTCGCCCTGACTGCGCAACTTCTCCACAACCGCATTGATCTCATCTTCGGACACGTAGCAGCCCTGGATACGCATAGGCTTTGCATACTCCGGTTTGCTTAGGAGCAGGTCGCCGAGGCCGATGAGGTTTTCTGCGCCCGGTGTATCCAAGATGACGCGGCTGTCGATGCCGCTTGCCACGTTGAAGGCGATGCGGTTGGTGATGTTGGCCTTGATGAGGCCCGTGACCACGTTGGTCGAAGGACGCTGGGTGGCGACGATCAAGTGGATGCCGGCAGCGCGAGCCAGCTGGGCGATGCGGCTGATGGAGAACTCCACCTCCTTGCCGACGTTCATCATGAGGTCGGCAAGCTCGTCGATGATGATGACGATATAGGGCAGCTCATCGCCTAGCTCGTTTTCGGGCAGATTCCCCCCCGCTTCCTGCGCGGCTTTCGCTTCGGCCTGCGCCGCCTGCACCTTGGCATTGTACTGGCCGATGTTGCGCGCGCCCACCTTCGAGAACACCTTCAAGCGGCGTTCCATTTCCGCAACGCCCCAGCTCAAAGCGCTTGCTGCTTCCTTGGGCTCGGTGACAACGGGAACATATAGGTGCGGAATGCCGTTATAGGGCGTGAACTCGACGCGTTTGGGGTCGATCATGATGAAACGCACCTCGGACGGGGTTGCCCGCATAAGGATGGACATGATCATGGCGTTGATGGACACGGATTTGCCCGAACCGGTGGTGCCGCCGATAAGCAGATGGGGCATTTTCGCGAGGTCGGAAACGATGCAGTGGCCCTCGACGTCCTTGCCGATGGCGATCTGCAAAGGACCAGGGGCCGCATCCTTGATGACGTCGCCGAGCAATACCGTCTGGCGGGTTCGATTAGGCACCTCGATGCCGACGTAATTGGTACCGGGAATGGGCGCGAAGATACGCACGCCGGGCGCAGCGAGCGCCAGCGCGATATCGTCTTCAAGCGCGGTAACGCGGCTTACGCGCACACCTGCCGGAAGATCCACTTTGAACAAGGTGACCGTCGGACCTGCAACCCAGCCCACCACTTTGGCCATGATATTGAAGTCTTCAAGCGTTTCCTGCAGGCAAGCACCGGTTTCCTGCAGCTCCGAATCGGTTGCCAGATCCTTTTCGGGATCGGTGGACGTGGCAAGAAGATCGAACGGCGGAAGCTCGAAACCCTGCTCGGGGCGCGGGGTGGCAACCGGCGTAGCGGCTTTCGAGGGCTTTTTCGGCATAGTCGGAGCAGCAGCGCGCTCGATAGGCTTACGGCGGCCCAGTTTACGCGTGATGGTTTCAGGCGCCTTGCTTGCGTCTTCGCGGGAAGCGCCATCATCGGAAGATGCGACGGCGCTGCCATGTCGGCGATTCGAAGCCGAAGGCTGCTTGAGCATTTGGGTTTTAGCGGTTTCGAGCTCGGCGAGCTCGGGTTCATCGACGGCTTTCGCCTTCGGACGGGAAACCCTGGCGAATGCGGGTGCCGGTACCACGCCGTGCTCGCGCTCCTCGGCTTCTTCACGAGCTGCAGCTAGCGCGCGCAGCTTCTCCACGATGCTGGATACAGAGAAGCCGATGACGATCAACCCGGCAATCGCAAGGCCGAAAAGCACGATAGCCGATATCACCTTGCCGAACAACGTCAGGCCGCACCACGCGACGCCCGCACCGATATAGCCGCCGCGAGCGGAAAGCTGATCGGCCAAGAAAAGATTGTCCGTAGCATCAGGGGCAGCTTCAGGCGTGAACAGCGCCAACAGGGAAAGCACCGCGACGAACAGCATGGCCGAACCCACCGATGCGCGCAGGGGGATGCCTTCCTTATCGATGCGCACAAGGCAACTTGCCCCGATGGCCACCAAGAAAAACGGCAGGAGGTACGCGCCGATGCCCAAGCACAGATGCAACAGCTGGGACACGAACGAGGTGATGAGCGCATCGGAGGGAACGACAGCCGCAACGAACAGCACGATACCTAGCAGCGTCACGGCAACGCCGGTGATATCGCGCTTGGTGCGCTCATCGAAGATCTGCGGCTTAGCAGGCGCCGGGGCCGCCTGTTTGGCAGCACGCTTCTGCGCGGGGCTTGCGGCTTTGGATTTGCCGGCGGCCTTTTTAGATGAGGTTGATTTGTTCGAAGCAGTTCGGGCCACGCCCTCCCCTTTCGTGCTAACGCGTTTCTGCGGTTGTGCGAGCAAGCGAGCACCTGCGCGCAATGCAACGCAGGTGCTCGTGAACAGTTTCTTGTGTGCAGCGATGCTAGATGTCCAGCAGGTTCACCACCGTCATGGGACGGGTTTTCGTGCGCTCCCAAAGCAGGGACAGCAGAGCGTCTCGGGCGGCCTTCTTGAGCTCCTTACCTGAAGCGCCCTTGGACAATGCCCGGGTCAGCGCGTTTTTGACGCACTTCTCGCACTCCTGGACCAGATAGCCATCGTCTCCGCCGGTGATGCCGTGCATCTCGACCTGGACGTTGCCGGTAACGGCCTTCTTGCGGCCGGAAACCGCCGCCGCGATGGCAGCGAAGCCCTGAGCGGAAAGCGCCGTGCGCTCTTCGAGCACCTGCTCGGAAGTATCGCCGACCGACAGGCCGTCGACCAAAACGATGCCGGACTGAACGAACTCGCCATGCTTGACGCCCTTCGTGGACAGCTCCAGGCTCTCACCGTTTTCGCAGATGAACACGTTTTCAGCAGGAACGCCAACGGCTTCAGCCAAACGTGCGTGAGCGCGAAGATGCGTGGCCTCGCCGTGCACCGGCATGAACGCCTTGGGCTGTACGATGGTCAGCATGATCTTCAGTTCCTCTGCCGATGCATGACCGGACACATGCACGCGGGCGCGAGACTTGTCGTACACATCGGCGCCGATCTTGGCCAACGAGTTGACCACCTTCGTGACGGCCTTTTCGTTGCCGGGAACCGGCGTTGCCGAGATGATGACGGTGTCTCCCGCTTCCATATCGATGGTCTTATGCTCGCCTGCTGCGATACGGGCCAATGCCGACAGCGGCTCGCCTTGGCTGCCCGTGCACATGATGACCACCTGCTCGGGCGGGATGCCCTTCAGGTCGTACGCATCGATGATGTCCTGGTCGGAGATCTTCAAATACCCCAGCTTGCGCGCGATATCGGTGTTCTGCACCATGGAGCGGCCGGTGACGACCACCTTGCGCCCGTTTGCCACGGCGGCATCGCAGATCTGCTGCAGGCGATGGATATGGCTGGCGAACGACGCGATGATGACGCGGCCCTTTGCCTGCGCGATGATGCGCTGAAGCTCCTTGCCGACTTCGGCCTCGCTGGGCGTGAAGTTGGGGTTGGTGGCGTTCGTGGAATCCGACATCATCAAGTCAACGCCCTCTTCGGCGAAGCGTGCAAGAGCGCCGAAATCGGTATGCACGCCGTCGATGGGGGTTTGATCAAGCTTGAAGTCGCCCGTGTGCAGCACGTTGCCAGCGGGGCTGCGGAAAAAGACGCCCACGGCACCAGGGATGGAGTGGTTCACGGCGAAGAACTCGGCGGTGATGCAGCCCAGGTTCACCTTGTCACCAGGCTTGATTTCCACAAGCTTGGCGTTTTTGATTCGGTGCTCCTTGAACTTGCCTTCGATCAGGCCCAAGGTCATCTTCGTGCCGTAAATGGGCACCTGACGATCCAGGTCTTTAATAAGATAAGGCAAGGAACCCGTATGGTCCTCATGGCCATGCGTGATCACGATGCCGCGCAACTTATCGGCGTGCTGGAGCACGTAGGTGTAATCCGGAAGGATAAGATCCACGCCGGGATGATTGTCATCGGGAAACATGAGGCCGGCATCGTCGAGCACCATGTCGCCCTTGCACTCGAACACGGTCATGTTCTTGCCGATGGCGTCAAGGCCGCCGAGCGGGATGATCTTCAGCGTGGCTCCACGGTCTTTTTTCGAGGAGTCGAAGGAGCGCTTGCGAGAGCGCGGACGCTTACGGCCCTGATCGGCGTTGCCCTCTTTCGTGAGCTTAGGACGCTCAAGGTCAAGCTTGACATGCTTGACCGTCTGCGTGCTTTTGCCGCTGTTCTCAGGGCGCACATCACCGTTGCGCTTCGGGCGCTGTTCGTTTTGATCCATGTATTGATTTCCTTACTGCCAACATACAGCAGGGCCGCATGGATTGAAGCGGCCCTGCTGCGTATCCTGGCTACAGGACGCCAACCTCGCGCATAGTGCGCTCAAGCTCGGCGGACTGCTCGGCAGTGGCATTGACCAGAGGCAGGCGAACTCCGCCTACCGGGAAACCGGCCAATTTCAGTGCTTCTTTTACCAGGATGGGGTTCGCTGTCTTGAACAGCCCTTCCATGAGGGGCATGAGGCGTTCGTTTGCGGCAGCGGCTTCTTCCCACTTGCCGGCCGCGCACAACTCTACGATCTCCTTCATTCGAGCAGGAGCAACGTTTCCGATGGTGGAGATGACGCCCACGCCACCCAGTTTCATAATGTCATAGGTTGCCGAATCGTCGCCGGAGTATACGCAGAAGCCTTCAGGCGCGCCTTCCACAATGGCTTTCACCTGTTCAAAACTTCCGGAAGCCTCCTTGATGGCAACCACGTTATCCAGATCATGCGCGAGACGCAGCGAGGTTTCCGCGGTCATGTTCACCGCGCAACGCCCCGGGATGTTGTACAGGATGATCGGCAGTTCCACCGAACGCGCGATGGTGCTGAAATGCTGATACAAACCCTCTTGCGGAGGCTTGTTGTAGTACGGCACCACGCACATGAAGCCGTCGACGCCGAGCTTCGCCACATCGCTTGCGAAGCCGACCGTATCCGCCGTGCAGTTATCGCCGACGTTGGCGATAACCGGGATGCGGCCATCGACTGCAGCGACCACGGCTTTGAACAGCTCGATCTTGTCCGGATAGAACACAGTGGGAGATTCACCCGTGGTGCCGTTGATGATAAGGGAGTCGGCGCCGCCCTTTACCAAACGGTCAGCAAGCTCCTGAGCACGATCGAGATCGAGATCGAGATTGTCCTTCATGGGCGTGACCATGGCCGGGATCATGCGGCCGAAACGAGGATTTCCCATCGTTGGCACCTTTCTGTACAAGCACGGTTCGACACCATGCACCTGAATCGCATAATGCAACTTCGCCCTATTATGCCACGGCACCCCGAGGGGCGCCGTGAAGTCATTAAATTGTCACGCTCAAGAAACAATTGTTGCCGGCAAGGTGGTAATTCCCGCCATAAGCGGCAACGGGCTAGCTTTGCGTACTGCTATTCCATGAAGTTCTCAAGGCCGACGATAAGGCCCTGTCGGTCGCCGACGCTTCGGATGCCCAGCAGCACGCCGGGCATATACGAAGTGCGATCCCACGAATCGTGGCGGATGGTAAGGGTCTGGCCCATGGAGCCGAACACCACTTCCTGGCTTGCCACATAGCCCATGGAGCGGACCGAGTGCACGGGCACGCCTTCCACCAACGCGCCACGGGCTCCCTCGCAACCTGCGATCTCGGTTTCCTTGCCAGGCGCGGCGCTTTGACGGCCGTCGCGGGCCTCGGAGATGATCTGCGCCGTGCGCACGGCGGTTCCGGAGGGGGCATCCTTCTTGTTGCAGTGGTGGAACTCAAGCACTTCCGCTTCAGGGAAGAACGGAGCGGCGGATTTTGCGAACTGCATCATGAGCACGGCGCCGGTGGTGAAGTTCGGAGCGTAGAAAAGACACGTTCCCTCAGGGGCGAGGGCGGCAAGCTCCTCGAGCTTGTCGTTGGCAAGACCCGTGGTGCCCACCACGCAATCGATGCCCGCCGCAAGGGCGACGCGCAGGTTGCCCTCGACGACGGAAGGCTGCGTGAAATCGACGAGCACATCGAAGCCGCCGGCATGCACGGCTTGTTCGACCGTTTCATACACTGCGAACACCTTCGAAGAGCCATGCGGGTCGATTCCGCAGGTCACCTGCATGTCATCGGCTGCGGTCACGGCATCGACCACGGCTGAACCCATACGTCCGGCAAAACCGGAAACGGCAACGTTGATCATGTTGGAGCTCCTTCTTAGAAAAGATGGCGGCCTGAGGCGGCCGCCATCGCTAGCTATCTTATATACAGCTTATTGGGACTCGTGACGGCGACGAGGGGTGCGGTTGGCACGACCCGGGCGCACGTCGCGCTGGCCGCCTTCACGCTTGCCTCCCTCGTGGCGTTCGTGACGGTCATGACCGCGATGCTCACGCGGAGCGGGGGCGCTGCCTTCGGGAGCCTCAGGCTTGTCCAGGCGATCGAGCGAGATCTTGCCCGTCTTGGGGTCGATCTCGAGGACCTGAACCTTGACGGTATCGCCGAGCTGCAGCACATCCTCGACCGAGCCGACGCGGCCGTTGGCCACACGGGAGATGTGCAGCAGGCCGTCCTTGCCGGGGGTGAGCTTGACGAAGGCGCCGAAGTCCTTGATGCCGACGACCTCGCCTTCGAAGATCTCACCGACCTCGGGCTCTTTCACGATGCCGAGGATCATGGCCTTGGCAGCTTCGCCGGCCGGGCCCTCTATGGCGGCGATATGGATGGTGCCATCCTCCTGGATGTCGATCTGCGCGCCGGTTTCATCCTGGATGCCGCGCACGACCTTGCCACCGGAGCCGATGACGTCGCGGATCTTGTCGACGGGGATATGGATGGTCTCGATGCGCGGAGCGGTGTCGCGCAGCGTTGCGCGCGGCTCAGGCAGCTCGGCGAGCATGGCCCTCAGGATGTGCGCACGGCCTTCGTGGGCCTGCTTGAGCGCACGGCCGAGGATCTCGGTGGACAGGCCCTTGGCCTTGTTGTCCATCTGCAAAGCGGTGATGCCCTTCTCGGTACCGCAGACCTTGAAGTCCATATCACCGAGGAAGTCCTCGATGCCCTGGATGTCGGAGAGGATGACGATGTCGTCGCCTTCCTTGATAAGACCCATGGCGATGCCGGAGACCGGGGCCTTGATGGGCACGCCCGCATCCATCAGCGCCAGCGTGGAACCGCAGGTGGAAGCCATGGAAGACGAGCCGTTGGACTCCAGGATCTCGGAAACCACGCGGATGGCGTAGGGGAACTCGTCCTCGGAGGGAATCACCGGAAGCAGGGCGCGCTCGGCAAGCGCACCGTGGCCAACTTCGCGGCGCTTCGGAGCGCCCATACGGCCCGTTTCACCGGTGCAGTACGGCGGGAAGTTGTACTGGTGCATATAGCGCTTGCCCTCGGCCGGGTCGATGGTGTCAAGACGCTGCCACTCGTTGAGCATGCCGAGCGTGGCAATGGAAAGCGCCTGGGTCTGACCGCGCTGGAACAGGCCGGAGCCGTGGACGCGAGGCAAATAGCCGGGCACGATGTGCAGGGGGCGGATCTCGTCGGCACGGCGGCCGTCGGCGCGCTCGCCGGTCTCGATGACCATGGCGCGCATGGCCTTCTTCTCAAGGGCCTTCAAGGCGGCGGCAATGTCGGAGCCCCAAGCGGAAAGCTCCTCCTCGTTGAAGGACTCCTCCTTGATGCGGGCCTTAAGCTCTTCGACCTTGCCCATGCGAGCCTGCTTGTCGGCATCGCTCAGAGCCTGGGACATCTCGTCGAAGAACGGGGAGATGCGCTCATCGATGGACGGATCAGCGACGTGGATGGGCCACTCGACCGGGGTGATGTCGCAACGATCGAGGAAGCGCTGCTGGGCCTCGCAGAACTTCGCGATGGCCTGCTGGCCGAAATCCATGGCGCGCAGCATAAGATCCTCGGAAACCTCGTTGGCGCCGGCCTCGACCATGGAGATGTAATCGGCGGTACCGGCGATGGTGAGCTCGAGGTCGGAGGTTTCCTGCTCCTCGTAGGTGGGGTTCACGATGAACTCGTCGGTCTCGGGATTATGGGCGATGCGCACGCAAGCCGCAGGGCCGTCGAACGGGGCGCTGCCGATCATAAGGGCCGCCGAAGCGCCGCCGACGCAAATGCAGTCGGGAGCGTTCTTGCCGTCGCACACGAGCGTGGTGGCAACGATGTGCACCTCGCGCTTGAAGCCGTCGACGAAGCCGGGGCGGATGGGACGGTCGATCATGCGGGCGGTCAGCGTGCCCTTCTCAGACGGACGCGCCTCACGCTTGAGGTAGCCGCCGGGGATGCGGCCAACGGAGTACATCTTCTCCATGAAGTCGACGGTCAGCGGGAAGAAGTCGTAGTTCTTCTCCTCTTTGGAGATGACGGCCGTGACGAGCACGGTGGTCTCGCCCTGCGTGACCAGGACAGCGCCGGTAGCCTGCTTGGCCAGCTCGCCCGTTTCGAAGCGGTAGGTCTTGCCGTACAGCTCGAAGGACTCGACGATCTTTTCCATGTGGTGTTCTTTCCTTCTCTATTCCTTGACCGCCGTAGTGCGGGCAAGCTTCTTCGGCCAGGGGTACTCACGTTTCCCGCTTGCCGCGAGCAGGCACGCCCTTGCGCACCCGACCGCTATGCAAAAGCCCGCGCAAGGCTGCGCGGGCTTTCGTTGACTAGATGTTGTCGCGGATGCCGAGCTTCTTGATGAGGGCACGGTAACGCTCGATGTCGCGCTCCTTGATGTACTTGAGCAGACCACGACGCTTACCGATGAGCATCATCAGGCCACGGCGGGAATGGTTGTCCTTCTTGTGGGTCTTCAGGTGCTCGGTGAGGTTGCGGATACGCTCGGACAGGATGGCGACCTGCACGTCCGGGTTGCCGGTGTCATGCTCGTTGGCGCCGAACTCCGCGACCAGCTCTGCGGTGCGCTCTTTCGTGATGCTGAGTTTGCTAGGCATGCTAACTCCACCTTTCCTGCGGGCCTTGCCCGCCTTCCGTGCAGCTATCGCTGCGCTCTACTTGCTTTCCGCTGGGATCCATGTTGGATGGGGACCAAGCTGAAAGTGGCTGCCGATATGGCAACTTGTCTAGAATACGATGACCGGCCGCTTGCGCGCAAGTGCAACGGACCCACCTGCACAGCTTGCGCACATATCACCTACCTGCGCTTATTGCGCTTGACGGGCCTCGCGCAGTGCGCGGACAAGTTGGTCGGCACAGCTAGTGGAACGGCGACCGCAGGTGTTGCCCTCGAGCACGGCCGCGACATCGTCGATGTTCTTGCCGTTGACCAGCTTGCCGATGGCCTTGAGGTTGCCGTCACAGCCGCCGACGAAATCCACGTGCTTGATGGTGTCGCCGTCGAGATCGACGTGGATCTCTCGCGAGCATACGCCCTTGGTTCGATAGGTGTACATATTCGTTTCCTCTCTCTTGGATGGCGACAGTATGCCATAGCGGCAGACGGGCTAGCCCCTATGGGGGACAAGCACCTAAAACAATCCGCAGGAGAATAGGAAATTGAGCGACTTCAAGCGAATGGAGGCGTGCACTTGCGCCCAGGTTTGACATAGGCGAAGCGCATCGAAGACGCACGACTGATCGACCTGGATTGAAGCGATATCCGAAAAGCGCATCCCCAGCAGCGCGCTTGCCCAGGAAAGCGTTTCCGGGGCAAGGCCGGCAACGTCGGAGACGCGGCATGCATCGCACACCACACCGCCCTCGCTTGCGGAGAACGCTATGGTTCGATGGACCGAGCTCCCCACTTCGCAGGCCAAAGGCTCGCCGCAAACGCAGCAGCGAGCCAGCGAAGGGCGGATGCCCAGGAACGCGAACGCCTTGAGCAACCAGGCTGCGCAAATGGCGGGCCCATGCGCGGAATCAGCCGAGGCAAGCACATCGAGGGCCGTTTGCGTGAGCGGGAACAGCTTCGGGACCTCGAGACCGGGCTGCGTGATGCGATCGAGCAGCTCGACAATGGGAGCCGCGCAGGCGGCAAGCTCCATGCTTTCACGCAGCGCGGCATTGCCGGCGACCAAACGCGCTTCCTTGACGATATCGAGCGAACGCCCTTGGGCCAAGAGCACATCCGCCTGCGAATACAGCTCCAGCCGGGAGCTGAACTGGCTGGTAGGTTTTCGGGCTCCTTTCGCAACTGCCCGAATCTGCGAGCCATCCTGCGCAAGCAGGGACAGGATAAGATCCGACTCCCCCAACTTGGTCTTTCGCAGCACGAGCACGCGGGCGTTGTAGGTGCTTTGCGCCACGAGTTATTTGAACGATACCGACGCGACATTGTTCGAGGAGTCGAAGGTTATGGTACCCGATACCTGTTTCGAATTCCCCGCGACCGATATGGTCTGCCCCAGAACCGATACCGACTTTGAAGCCTTGCCCGATGCGGTGAAGGCAACCGTGTCGTTACCCTGATAGGAGACGCTATCGACCGAGGACACGGTAAACGACGACCCATCTGAAGCAGTCAGCGTGGTCGAGGTAAGATACGAGCGCGCGGCAGCGGTCAGCTCGCTGGCGCGGGACTTCGCAAGCGAGACGACGACGACCGTGTCGGAGGGGACCTTCGAGCCTGCAGCGGGCTCGACGCCCATGATGGCCCCTTCGCTTGCGGTTTCGCTATACACATATACCGCCGTAGAAGACAGCCCAGCGTCCTTGATCGCCTGCACGGCCTGGTTATAGCTCATGCCTGAAACGTCGGGCACGGTATAAGCCTGCGCCACCTTGAGCGTGATGCTGGTGGAGGCCTTCGCCTTCTCCCCCTCCTCCGGGCTGACGGAAAGGACGGTGCCCTCCGGCTCGTCAGAACGCTCAAGCTGCACATCGACGTTTTCGAACCCGTTGTCCGAAAGGGCCTTCAATGCGCTGTCCTGGCTGGAACCGACCACCTTGGGAACCGTGCGAGAAGTGGACACGTGGATGACGACCTCGGCGCCCTCCTGCTGGCGTGCTCCAGCGCCCGGGTCCATGAGCAGGACAAGGCCCTCGGTGGAATCGGAGGGAACGGTTGTGGAGCGGACCGCGAAGCCCTTGTTCTGCAACATATATGTAGCATCGGCCTGCGTCATGCCTGTGACGTCGGGAACGATCTTCCCGCCCCATAGCTCCATCTGATACGTGACGCCTCCGGCTACGCCTGCAGCTAGGACCACCACCAGCGCCACGATGGCGGCGATCTTCGACCCGGGAAGCCGCTTGCTCTTCGATTCCGGCTTCTTGTCGTCTTTCGACTTCGTTTCGGAAACGACAGGCTTGGTTTCCTTTTCGGCGTGCTTAGGATGCTCCTTCTCAAGCTTAGCAGCAGGTGGCTGAGTTTGCTTGGAGTTCTCCTGGTTGTGCTGTTGGGACTCGCAAGCCTTGGCCTTCTCGGCTTTCTTCTTCTTCTTACGGTCGCGCTTCTTCTTGTTGGGATCGGGCGCGATGAAATCCTTTTGCTGCGACAGGTCGGCATCGGTGATGCGCGGCATCTGCATAGTGTCGCCTGAATGCCATGCGGCCTTAGGGGGCACATACCCGGGATACACGAGGAACTCGTCGAAGCCGGACAAGTCAGGCTCCCAACCCGACTTGATCGCCGGCGAAGCAGGCTTGGGGCCGAGCGTTTGGGTTTTCTCGGACTCAAAGGCAAGGTTGCGGATATCGGGAAGATCGAGCACGTGCGTGCGCTGATGCGCGACATCTTCGGCGTCGCCATGGCTTCCGTCAAACTGATTCGCCGCGTCCTGTTCGGCCTCCGCGGAGCTTTCGGTTACGTCTTGCTGAGGCTGAGAGTCATCTTGCATTGCGATATCGGAGCTGTCGGCATCGTCGGCATCCCCGGCTGCTGTCTCTTCGTTACTGCATGCCATGTCGCTTGCGTCATCAGCGTCCTCGTCTGACGCTAGCGCGTCGTCGAGCTGCACAACAGCCCCGCAATCGACGTCTTCGCCATCCTGACCGCCATCTGCCGCTTCAGCGTTTTCGGCGTCAGCTTCGTGCATATCGGGAACGGCTTCGTCTTCGGTGGGTTCTTCATTGTCGATGATACTCAACGCTTGGGCAGGTACCGCGCCTTCGATCTGCTCGAAGGCGGCACGGGGCAGCTTGGCCCCGCACTCGTCGCAGAACTTCGCGCCATCGCGATTTTCCGTGTGGCAAGAAGGACAGATCATGCTTGAAACTCCCTTGCGCGTGCTTACAGTATGGTTTCCTGTAAATTGTACCGAAAAATAGGATTGAGGTGCCGCTTGGCACCTCAATCGCAAAATATCTTATAAACCTGGAATCAACTTGCTACAAACCCTCGCCGTACCCGAATCGTCGGATTTGCGTGGCGTCACGACGCCAGTTCTTCTTGACCTTCACCATAAGGTCAAGGTACACGCGCGTGCCGAGCAGCTGCTCGAGATCCCCTCGGGCCTCCTGGCCGATGCGCTTGATTGCGCTACCGCCCTTGCCGATGATGATGCCCTTCTGGGAATCACGCTCCACGTAAATGCGGGCCAAGATGCGGTTGAGGTCCTTCTTCTTTTCGTACTCCATATGCTCGATGGTGACGCCGATGGAGTGAGGGACCTCATCACGGAACGTTCGGAGGATCTTCTCGCGAATGAACTCGGCGACGATGACCTCAATCGGCTGATCGGTTTCCATATCAGCCGGGAACCACGCCGGACCTTCGGGCAAGAAGCACTGCACCTCTTCGATGAAGGCGTCCACGTTGTAGCCGGATTCGGAGGAAAGCCCAACCATGGCATCCCAGTTCGCCAGCTTCTTGGCAGCCTCGGCCTGTTCGTGCATTTGCTCGGTGGTGACCAAGTCGCCCTTGGAAAGGACGCAGATCTTCTTCGCGTGCTTGCAATGCGGGCCGTCAAGCTGGGCTGCCACCCACTCGTCGCCACGGCCGACGGGCTTGCTAGCATCGATGAGCATGGCGATGACGTCAACGTCTTCAAGCGCCTTGAGCGCCGAGGTGTTCAGCTCCTCGCCAAGCGCATCGTGGGGCTTGTGAAGGCCAGGAGTGTCCACGATAATCATCTGCATATCATCACGAGTGTAGACCGCGCGGAAACGATGGCGGGTGGTCTGGGCGGTGTTGGAAGTGATGGCGATCTTCTTGCCCATGATAGTGTTGAGCAGCGTCGACTTTCCCGCGTTGGGTCGGCCGATCAGCGTGACGAAGCCGGATTTGAAGCCCTCGCCCGAAGGGGGCGCGACATGTCCGAAGTATGCGTCGAGGTCCATAAGACTCCTAGGTTCAAAAGGTTGATTACGATGCCAAAAAGGCCATAATCGGCGGAATGAAAACGATGCAGCCGACCACAAAGGAAGCAAGGGCACCCGCAAGCGCAGCACCCGCTGCGCAATCCTTCGCACGTCGAGCCAGTTCATGATACCCGGGACTGGCAAGGTCGACCACCGCCTCGATGGCCGTGTTGACCGTTTCAAGCGCGAACATCATGCCGATGCAGACGATGACGGCAAGCCATGAAGGCGTATCGATACGCAAGCCGAAGCCAAGCGCTATCGCAACCACGGCCATGCATGCGTCGATGCGTAGATTTCGTTCGCTGCGAACCGCTTCGAAAAGCCCGCGCCCGGCATTGGAGAAGGCGGATGTAAGCTTGTAGCGCTGCCCTTTTCCCTTCGTTTCAGCGGAGCGTACGAACGGCTTGTTGTCAGGGGATGTACCGCCCATGGCCGCTATCGCGCATTCCAGGCGGCCAAGATCTCATCTTCCAAGGCCTCCATGACCTTGGCGTCTTCCTCGACGATGTGATCGTAACCGCACAGATGCAGCAGGCCGTGAACGAACAGCAAGCTGACCTCCTGCTCGAACGTGGTGCCGAACTCATGGGTTTGACGTTCGGCCACATCGGGCGCGATGACGACGTCCCCAAGCTCGTAGACATCGCCGAAGCCCGCCGGGACCATATCGGAAAGCTCATCCTCGACGCCGTCGCATTCAAAGGACAGGACGTCGGTGGGACCTTCCTTTCCACGATATTGCTCGTTGAGGCGGGCGATCTCCTCGTCGGTCACAAAGCTCAAGGACACCTCGGTGTTCTGAGGCTTTTCCTGATGATCGAGCACGAACTGAGCGAGTTCGACAAGCGGCATGTCCTTCAGGTCATCGCCGCGGTAATCATAATTGATTTGAACGTCCATTGCTGCCCTTCTTCTGCATGGCGTCGGCCTGTGCGCGGTCGTACGCCGAAACGATGGCCGCCACGAGCGAGTGGCGGACCACATCCTTACCCGAAAACCTGCAAAACGACACGCCTTCGATGTCGCCGAGGATATCTTCGATGCCCTTCAAACCCGATACGCCGCGTGGCAGGTCGAGCTGGGTGATATCGCCGGTGATGACCATCTTCGAACCGAACCCAAGGCGCGTGAGGAACATCTTCATCTGCTCGGGCGTGGTGTTCTGCGCTTCATCCAAGATGACGAAACTGTCGTTGAGCGTTCGCCCGCGCATGAAGGCAAGCGGCGCTATCTCGATGACGTTGCTTTCGATGAGCTGCTGCGCGCGCTCCATATCGGTCATATCGAACAATGCATCGTAGAGCGGACGGATGTAGGGATCGACCTTCTCGTTCAAGGAGCCGGGGAGAAAACCCAGGTTCTCCCCCGCCTCGACCACGGGACGGGTGAGGATGATGCGCCCGACTTCCTTGCGCTTGAGCGCGGCAACGGCCATGGCCATGGCGAGATAGGTTTTACCGGTACCTGCAGGCCCGATGCCGAAGGTGATGGTGTTTTTACGGATAGCGTCCACATAATGCTTCTGTCCTGCGGTTTTCGGCCTGATGGCACGCCCGCGATATGTGAGCAAGATGTCCTCGCGGAGCATGGAAGGGGTGAACTCGGCCGTACGCAGCAGATCAAGCGCATGCTGGATAAACCCCTGATCGGGGGTTCCACCGCCTTCCACGAATTTGAACAGCTCGGAGAAGAGCGCCATAAGGGATTGCACCTCGACGGGATCGCCTTCGAGCACAACCGAATCGCCACGTACCGTGATACGCGCATCGAACGCCTCTTCGATTATGTGGAGCAGGCAATCGCCGGCTCCCACCACGAGCGCCATGTTCACGGTTGGCGGCGCGGTGAGCGTGATATGCGTTGAATCTGTCATGCTAGCAAGTATAGCACGCCCGTTCGCGGTTGCATCGCGCACGCGAACGGGCGCACAGGTAGCGCACAAGCTAGAGCGTGACGGAAACCAACTGCCCGATGCGCGCCCCTTGGGGAGTCGGCACCTCGTAATAGCTTTCCGTCATCGCCTGGCCGGCCTCCTCAACCAATGCAAGCTCCGTTGTCCCGGCGCGATCCGACAGCTGCTGGGCGCGAAGGGCGTCGGCGACCTCGCGCAACTGCTTCGCACGCGCCGAACGGACTTCGGGCTCTATCTGGTCGGCGCGTTCGGCGGCCGGCGTACCTTGACGCTTAGAGTACGGGAACACGTGAATCTTCGTGAACCTGCACCTTTGAGCAAGCTCCACGGTATCGTTGAACTCCTGGTCGGTCTCGCCAGGGAATCCGCAGATGATATCGGTGGAAAGCGAGAGCATGGGCATTGCGGCGTAAAGCCTTTCGACAAGGCCTTCGAAGTACTCGGCGTCGTAGGGACGATGCATTTCGCGCAGCACCTTCGAATTGCCCGACTGCAAAGGCAGGTGCAGATGACGGCAGATGCGGCCCTCCGAGCGCGCCATCAAGCCGATCAAATCATCGGAGACATCGCGAGGCTCGATACTGGAGATGCGGAACCGGCAAGGGGGCTGGCCGGCCTCATGGATATCGGCGGTTTCGGCAAGCAAGCAATCAAGCAACGCATCAAGGCGATCCCAGCCGTTTTCTGCCTGCTCACGCCAAGAACCTAGGTTGATACCGGTGAGCACGATCTCCCGAACGCCTTCGCGCGCAAGGGCGACGCACTCGGAAACGACCGCCTGAGCAGGGCGGCTGGAAGCCCTCCCGCGGGCAACGTGCACGATGCAATACGTGCATGCGTTGTTGCATCCGTCCTGCACCTTCACGCCGACGCGCGTTCTAAAGCCCTCGCCCACCGCAAGCGGCACGACCCCGTGGCCGATGGGGCCGACCAGGCGGTCGAGCACGTCATCGACCTGCGCCTTTCCAGCGATATGCACGCGCGCGGGGTCCATGGACGTGAACGCATCGGCATCGATGGCCGCGGCGCAACCAGTGACCACCACATCCGAGCTGGGATTGGCGCGCAAAACCTGTCTTACGGCTTTTCGCGTTTTCTTCTCCGCCTCCCCGGTGACGGTGCACGTGTTGACGACCACCACATCGGCGGAATCGGGACCTGTTTCCACACCGCCGCGCGCAAGCAGGCCGGAGGCGAACGAATCGGATTCCACGCGATTTACCTTGCACCCGAGATTGACGATCGCGAAGTTCATGCGCGTTCACCTGCTCCCATACCGCCCATTTCGTACAGCACCAAAGCGGGCGCCACGATACCGGCGGTTTCCGTGCGCAGGATCGAGGACCCGAGCGATACCATGTTCGCGTTAGCATTGCATCCCAAGATTGCGTCCACCTCTTCTTGGGCAAGCCCGCCTTCGGGGCCCACCACGACCGCGATTCGCGCAAAATGGCCTGCTGATGCACTGAGGACAGCCGGGCGGAGGGCGTCGCGCAGCAGTGCGGTGCCGGGCGCTTCCTCCCAGCACACGACGACGGCGTCGAAGGCCCCAAGCGCCTCTTTCAGCTGCGCAAGCTTCATAGGCTGATGCACGTGGGCAAGGTGGGTTTGCCCCGATTGCATGGCGGCGCTTTTCGCGATTGCTTGCCATCGCTCGGTTTTGGACGCGGCTTTCCTCGCATCGACCTTCATAATGCTTCTTGAGGCGGCGAAAGGAATGAACTCGGAAACGCCCAGCTCGGTAGCGTGGCGGATGACCGTTTCCATTTTGTCGCCCTTGGCAAGGCCCTGCACAAGGCAGACGTGTGCAGCAAGCGGTTGGGCATCAAGATGCCCCGAGATGGCGACGATGGGCGTGGCGCCATCGAAGGACCTGATCTCGCATTCGAAATAATCCTGCGCCGCATCCACCACGGCGATATGCTCTCCGGGGTCAAGGCGCAATACCTTGGCATGCTTCGCATCATCGCGCGAAAGCGCCAGCGGGAACTGTTCCTGGACCTCATCGGCCAAAACCTGTTCATCAAGGAAAAACTGAGGGAGCGACACGGGAATCCTTATCTGAGAGCAGAGGGCTTATGGAGCACTTACGGGCATTTCCGGTTCGGTTGCCTAACACCGCTCAAAAGAGGCAGCGCGACCGATCAGCACCCGAAAGCGCCGCCGATTGAGCGGCCGAACGGTTGAACGGGACGCGCACCGGAACGAAAACGCTTTGCGCAACCGTTCGAACGCGATTGCGCAAAGCGTCGAGCACAAGCTTACCCGCTCGAATGCCGAACGGGTAAGCGATCTAGTTGAACTTGTCGCGCAGCTTTTGCAGCGGCGTACGAGCTTCTGCCACATCCTCGCCCATTTCGTGGGCGAGCTGTTCGAGCAGCTCTCGCTGCTTCTTCGTGACCTTCTTCGGAACCGCCACGGTGACATGGACGTACATATCGCCACGTGCCTCGCTGCGGAAGCGCGGCATGCCGAAGCCCTTCACGCGCACGATCTGATCGTTTTGCAGGCCTTCGGGGATGCGGACCTTGACCTTCTCGTCTTCGAAGATGCCGTCGACCTCGATTTCGGAGCCGAGCGTTGCCTGAACGATGGACACGTTGGCACGGCAATGCAGGTCGTCGCCGTCGCGCTCGAAGAACTCATGCGGTTGGACGCGGCACGTGACGATAAGGTCGCCAGAAGCCGCTCCACGCAGACCCGCCTCGCCAAAACCGGTAAGGCGCAGCTGCTGGGAATCGCGGATGCCGACAGGTACCTCCACCGTGACGCGCTGGCGGTCGGGCACGCGGCCTTGGCCGTCGCATTCGGGGCACGGGTTGTCGATGGTTTGACCGGTGCCGTTGCACTTGCTGCAGGTGGTTGCCGTCTGCATATCGCCCAAGAAGGTATGCTGCACGGTGACCACACGACCCTTGCCGCCGCATTCGGGGCAGGTGACCTGCTTGCCGCCTTCGGCCATGCCCGTACCATCGCAATCGGCGCACGGGGCCAGGCGATCGTAGACGATCTCCTTCTTGGCGCCGGTAGCGACCTCTTCGAGGGTCAAACGCAGGCCGACGCCCATATCGCGTCCATCAGTGCGCTGCTGACGGGCACCGCCAGCGCCACCGCCGCCGAAGAAGCTGCTGAAGATATCGCCGAACCCGCCGCCGAACAGATCGTCGAAGTCGACATAGCCGCTGCCGCCACCAGCCGCGCCGGAAACGGTGCCGAACCGATCGTACTGCGCGCGCTTGTTCGCGTCGCTGAGCACGTCGTAAGCTTCGTTGAGCTCTTTGAACTGGTCCTCGGCATCGGGGGCCTTGTTCACGTCAGGGTGCAATTCACGCGCCTTGCGACGAAACGCCTTCTTGATATCCGCCTCCGTGGCATCACGGGAGACGCCGAGAACTTCGTACAAGTCCTTCGCCATGTTGGCCGTATCCACCTTTCCATTCCCCAGCGGGCTATCCTGCCGGGTTCCTACAAATCACCGAGCGCGGTGCCCGCGATGCGGACCGCGCGTAATACCTTCGAATAGTCCATGCGCGTAGGGCCGATGACCGCCACCACGCCGGCGGAATCGCCGCGGCCGTAGCGGCTGGCCACAACCGAAACGCCGGACAGCTGGGAGGCTTGATTCTCCGAGCCGATGCGCACCGTGGGCCTGCCATCGGTTTGACATGCTGTGTCGTCAAGGATGTGCAGCAACACCGTGTCGTCCTCGAGCACCTGCATGACGGGAAGCACCGCTTCCGATTGGCTGAACTCGGGCTGCGACAAAAGCGAGCTGAACCCAAGGCTGTGGGCACGAGACCCCTCGCCTTCCCGCAGGCATGAGAGCACCTCGTCGAGCGCCATGCGCACGAGCGGGTCGGCGAACGCCTCCGACATGCCCCTGCCCAATCCGTGCTCGATATCGTGCAGCGTGTTGCCGCCGAACACCTCGTTGAGCAGATGCTGCACGCGCGCCAGCTCGTCGCTGGACACCTCTTCGGCGAAATCCATATGGCGGTTAAACACCTGGCCGTCTTCGGTGACCACCACGACAAGCGCGTTGGTGGGCGTTAGGGAGATAAGCGAAAGCTGCTTGATGTGCAGATCGAGCACCGACGGAGCGAGCACGATGGACAGGCAGTCGGTAAGGCGCGTCAGGGCTTCGGAGGTCTGCTCGACCAGGTCATCAAGCTCCGAAGCGCTTTTCCTGAGCTTGTCGGCCGCTTCCTGGCAACGTTCGTCCTCTTGTTCGCCGCCTTCCTGGGAAAGCAGATCGTCGACGAAGGCGCGGTAGCCTTGATCGGTGGGGATCCTGCCTGCAGAGGTATGCGGCTGGGCGATATAGCCCCCGTCCTCGAGAACCGAAAGCTCGTTGCGCACGGTCGCAGGGCTTACGCCGAGCTGATAACGTTCGGTAAGCGTGCGCGAACCTACCGGCAGAGCGCGCGCGACGTATTCCTCGATGAGCGCTGCAAGCACTTTTTGACGCCTATCCGAAAGCACGTTTCCCCACCATCCTTTCACCCACTACGGTATAACCAATTCGTAACACTAAATATTAGCAGCGAGATGGTGGGAGTGCTAAATATTGCACCGAATCGTAAGAAACAGACACCCCCTTACGCTAGATCGAACAGAGCGCCGTACAGCTGATTACCGCACAACCACCCACGCTCGGTCGGCCTCCAACGCCCGTCAACGTGCTCGCACAGCCCCTGCTCGGCGAGCGCGTCGAGCGTCTCAGAGGTTTTCGGCAGCAGCTGTGCAGCCCGCTGCACCAGATCATCGGAGATGCCGCGCGACATGCGCATGCCCAGCATCATGTCCTCGGCAGCCATTTCCCCAGCGTCGAGGTCATCGGTGACCTGACCATCTTGGATGCGCATGCGCCGCTCGGCGTTCTGCGTCATGCTGGCCGCGCTGCGCCCCAGACCCAGATAAGGAACGCCGGTCCAGTAGGCGATGTTGTGACGACACTCGAACCCGGGCTTCGCATAGCTTGCCACTTCGTAGCGCTCGTATCCAGCCTGGGAGAGGATGCGCTCCGCCGCCTGCATATGCTCCGCCTCGACATCGTCGTCGGGCTCTGCAAGCTGGCCGGACAAGACCATGGCATCGAAGGGCGTATGCGGCTCGATGGTGAGTGGGTACACGCTGACGTGGGAAACCCCGCAATCGATGGCGGTCTTAACGCTATCCTCGAACGACTCAGTGCTTTGACCGGGAATGCCGCACATCAGGTCGACGCTGACGTTCTCGAACCGTTCCCGCGCACATGCGATGGCCCGCTTCGCTCCTTGCGCATCATGGGCGCGCCCCAAGATGCCGAGCACGTGGTCATCGAAGCTTTGCACGCCGATAGAGAGCCTGTTCACGCCAAGCGCCCAGATGTCGCGCACCATGGAAGAGGTCAGGCTTTCGGGATTCGCCTCCATGGTGCATTCCACATCGGGCTCCAAGCGCATGGAAAGCCCCAGGGTGTAAAGCAACATGGACAGCCGCGGCATGCCCACATGGGATGGGGTGCCGCCGCCGAGATACACCGTCGAGATGCCGCCGAGCTCCCCTTCTTTGGACTTGCGGCGGATCTGCAGACATAGATCTTCCACGTATTCGTCGATTTGCGGGCTTTCGGCGGGCACGGCGGCGGTGGCGAAGTCGCAATAGCTGCAACGCTTCACGCAAAACGGCAGATGCAGGTACAGCGCGCGATAGGGATCATGCATGGCTTCCCGCAATCTCAAGCAGCTCGTCGAACACGGCGTCGAAATCATCGACGCCCACGCAGGCGTTGATCTTCCCACGCGCCGCGGCGGCGCCGGGAAGGCCCGTCATATACCACATGGCGTGCTTGCGCATGCGCACGATATTGCGCCCTTCGCGCTGCGCGAGCAGCCGTGCATGGCGCCTTGCCATGGCGATACGCTGCTCTACGGTGGGCGCGCAAGGCTCCGGCGAGCCTGCAAGCGCCGCAGCGGCCTGGGAGAATATCCACGGATTGCCTTCAGCGGCACGCGCGATCATAACGGCATCGCAGCCGGTTTCGCGCGTGATGGCCACAGCATCGGCGCCGCATTTCACGTCGCCGTTGCCGACCACGGGCACGTCCACCGCCTGCTTGACGCGCGCAACGACGCCCCAATCAGCGCATCCGCGATACAGCTGCTCGGCGTATCGACCATGCACCGCAACTGCGGCGGCTCCGGCATCTTGCATGCGAACCGCGAATTCGGGCGCCGTTTCGCAGCCCATGGCCCAACCGCGGCGGAACTTCACGGTAACGGGATGCTCCACCGCGCGGCTTACCGCCGCCACGATGGAGGCTGCCAGGTCCGGATCGCGCATAAGCGCGCTGCCGTCGCCTTTCGTGACGATCTTGCGCGCAGGGCATCCCATGTTGATATCGATGTAGGCGAGGTTCTCGCCCATGACCTGCTCGATCCAAGCGGCCTGAGAAGCCATGGTGTCGGGCTCGTGGCCGAACAGCTGAACCGCGACCATGTCCTCGCCTTGCGCCAGGTCGAGCAGATGACGCGTTTTCTCGTTGGCGTAGGACAGGCCCTTGGCGGAAACCATCTCGGTGTATGTGAGATCGGCGCCTTGTTCGCGGCACAGTGTGCGGAACGCCATATCCGAAACGCCCGCCATGGGCGCAAGCAGCAGACGATGGCGACGGAAGAAATCGTGCATGCGAGCCCCCTACATCGCGGACAGGATGCTCACGCCGGAGACAAGCGTGAAACCGAGCAGCGCGATAAGGGCAATCACCACCACGATGCAGCCCAAACCAGCAGCCTTCGTACCGCCGCGCTGCGCCCGCTCAAGCTCTTCGCGAGCCTTCTTATCGTCGAACGCATCGTCCAACCAGTTGTATTCGTCGCGCTTTACGCCCATATTCCGCAACAGCCCCTAATCGTCGACCTTCAAAATAGCCATGAACGCCTCCTGCGGCACCTCAACGTTGCCGATGGCCTTCATGCGCTTCTTGCCCTGCTTCTGCTTCTCGAGCAGCTTGCGCTTGCGGCTGATATCGCCGCCATAGCACTTCGCAAGCACGTCCTTGCGCTTGGCCTTCACCGTCTCGCGCGCAAGCACGCGCCCGCCGATGGCGGCCTGGATGGGAACCTCGAACATCTGGCGGGGGATGATCTCCTTGAGCTTTTCGGTGAGCACGCGGCCGCGATCGTAGGCCTTATCGCGGTGTACGATGAAGCTGAGCGCGTCGATGGGCTTTCCGGAAAGCAGGATATCGAGCTTGACCAGGTTCGACGGCTTGTACCCGTCGAAATCGTAATCAAGGCTGGCGTAGCCTTTGGTGTTGGACTTGAGCTTGTCGAAGTAGTCCATGATGAGCTCGGACAGCGGGATCTCCCACAGCATCTCCACCGTATGCTGCGACAGGTAGTTCATGGTGACGAACGTGCCGCGACGAGCTACGGTAAGGTCCATGACCGCGCCGACGTAATCGGGCGGGATGAGGATCTTCGCCTTCAGGTAGGGCTCCTCGATGCGCTCGATCTCACCGGGGTCGGGCATCTCCTGCGGGGAGTGCAGGCTGATCATCTCGCCGCCCTGGCGGAACACGTGATACTCCACGGAAGGCGCGGTGGCAAGCAGGTCCAGGTTGAACTCGCGCTCCAGGCGCTCCTTGACCACTTCCATATGAAGCAGGCCCAGAAAGCCCACGCGGAAGCCGAAGCCGAGCGCATGGGATTTCTCCGGCTCCCAGATAAGCGCCGGATCGTTGAGCGAGAGCTTCTCAAGCGCCTCTTTGAGCGGCTCGTATTGATCGGAATCGATGGGGAACAAACCAGTATAGACCATGGGCTTGGCCTCGCGGTAACCCGGAAGGGGCTCGTCGACGCCGCCTTCGGCCAACGTGAGCGTATCGCCCACCTTCACCTGGGAAAGGTCCTTAAGGCCGGTGACCAGATACCCTACCTCGCCCACGCCAAGCTGGGGCAGCGGCTCCTCGGCAGGATGACGCGCGCCCACCTCTTCGGCCAAGATGATCTTGCCGCTGGCCATGAGCTTGAGTTTCTGGCCCTTGCGCATGGAGCCGTCCACCACACGCACGAGCGCCACAACGCCGCGATACGGATCGAAGTAGCTGTCGAAGATGAGCGCGCGCAAAGGCGCATCCGCGTCGCCCTGCGGCGCGGGGATGTTGTAGACCACGGCCTCAAGCAGGTCATGGACGCCCACGCCGGTTTTACCGCTTGCCAGCACCGCGTCGTCGGCCGGGATGGCAAGGCCGTCCTCGATCTCGGCCTTGACGCGTTCGGGCTCGGCGCTGGGAAGATCGATCTTGTTGATGAGCGGGATGATCTCAAGGTTGGCGTTCATGGCCATCATGGCGTTCGCCACCGTTTGCGCCTCGACGCCCTGGGTGGCATCGACCACGAGCACGGCGCCTTCGCATGCAGCCAAGCTGCGGCTGACCTCATAAGTGAAGTCGACATGACCAGGGGTGTCGATAAGGTTGAACTGGTACGTCTCGCCATCATCAGCGGTATAGTTGACGCGAACGGCCTGGCTTTTGATGGTGATGCCGCGTTCGCGCTCGATGTCCATGCTGTCAAGCAGCTGAGCCTGCATGTCACGATGCGCCACGGTGCCGGTCATCTCCAAAACGCGGTCGGAGAGCGTGGACTTGCCATGGTCGATATGGGCGATGATGCTGAAGTTTCGGATATGCGATGGGTCGGTCATGTGCCCTCTTGCTTTCTTAACGCCTTATTATTGCGACGGTTACATGCCGATGCCCCGCAGCAGGAGCTCCCACGCTGCGAACGATGCCTTTCAGCATGCGACCATGATGTTTGCATAGAAACGGATTCTACCAGCTGGCGGCCATTCCCCACCGCCATAGCACTACAATTCCACGTCAGCGGCCGCGGTGCTCTCTGATGACACCGTGACCAGCTGGGCCTTCACGGAGCCCTGCACCTGCGCGCAAAACGCCCAGGTGCCTTCGGAGAGCTGCACCTGAGCCGAGCCGTCTTCCGTTTTCACCGAGGAAACCTGCTCGGGAACGAACTTGGAGCCGTCTTCTGATACGAAGATGGGCTTGCAGACCAAAACCTGCTCGGCGGAGGTTTTCACCGAAACGGTTCCGTTTGACTGAACGGCAGACGCAGGAGCGGCGTCATCAAAGACCTGCTTGCCGCCCGAATGGCAGCTGGAGCAGTCCTGCCCCTGGGCGATGACCTCATGCTGACCCGAGCCGCAGCCGGCAAGCCCGAACGCCGCTGCGAGCGCAAAGGCCATACCCGCCGAAACGGCAACCTTTCGAACACCCATGTTGAACCCCCTTCAAGAGGAAATCCCGGATAAAGTTGTGCATTGTTCTGCACAACTGCAAATAAACAGGTGCAAAACCGTGCGATATCGGCTATTCTAACTCATTGCGTATCCGGCATATGCGCGCTCCTGCAATATTCGCAGGGCATCCGCAGACAAGGCTGCATGAAGGATCATCGTGGTGCCGGGTGGCCGATTGGCTAGCTGAATGGGAAATCCTGTCCATTCCCGCATATGAATGCTTTTGCGTTTTGCACTCGAAGCCATATGCCAATCCGTCACCTGTGCATCTCACCTACCCCTTCGCAGCTGCGCCGAATGCGCATAGCATGCCGAAACCGGCAAATCACGTTAGAGCGAAGGAGTTTCACAATGGCAAACATCAAGAGCCAGAAGAAGCGCAACATCACCAACGAGAAGTCCCGCCAGCGCAACCGCGCCATCAAATCCGAGCTGAAGACCGCCATCCGCGCTGCACGCGAGGCCGTTGCCGCCGGCGACGCAACCGCTGCTTACGCCAAGGGCCTGTACGCTTGCCGTCTGCTCGACAAGGCCGTCTCCAAGGGCGTTATCCACAAGAATCAGGCCGCAAACCGCAAGTCCGGCGTGATGGCGCTCGTCAACACCATCGTCACCGATGAGGTGCGCGCTGCTTACGTGAAGCCCGAGGCCAAGAAGCAGGAGGCTACCGGCTCCAAGAAGGCCGCTCGCAAGGCTGAGAAGGCTGCCGCTTACAAGGCTGCCGCCGAGGAGAAGGCCAAGCGCGTTGCCGAGCAGCAGAAGCTCGAGGCCGCTGCCGCCGAGCGCAAGGCAAAGGAGGCCGCTGAGGCCGCCGCTGCCGAGGCTGAGGCGGCCGACGGCGAAGAGGCTGCTGAATAGCATCTCACCTGCTAGTGAACCAAGAACGGCTCCGGATTCCCGGAGCCGTTCTTTTTTATATGAAACAGGCGCCGACCTACGTTGATGCCTTTTACACAAACGCGCATCCAACGCGATGATCGGGCGAGCTGGGGCCGAATCGGACGCGCACATCCCACCCGACCAACCAAGCACTCGAACACGAACCGATGTCGCAAAACGGGCTCGAATCGCACCGCTACCCCCGCTTCGCGGTGACGTTCACCACCCACTCGCGGAATGCCGCATCAGGGTCGGCGCCGCTTTTCATAGCTTGCTCGGTATCGCGAGCGGTGATAAGCGCTTGCCGCAACTCCTGCGGAGTGTACTTCCGCGCCCATGCCGCATGGTTTTTCACACGCCAGTCGGGCTGCTTGAGCGCGGCGGCTATCCCTCGCCCCTGCCCGCGGGCGGCAAGGCTTTGCGCGCACATGAGCTCGCGGATGCGCGTGACGCACATGGGGAGCAGCGCATGGGGCGATACCGACTTCATGCGCTGCAGGTCGAGCAGGCACTTCGCCGTGTCGCGTGCCGCGAACGCGTTTGTGAACTCCCAGGGCTTGACCTCAGCAGTACGGCTGACAAGCGATCGCACCTCTTGCTCCCCGACCGCCGCGGTGCCGGAATGAGCAAGGGCAACCTTCTTGATTTCGGCATCAA
Organism: Eggerthella sp. AM16-19; assembly: GCF_003474385.1. Lineage (NCBI taxonomy): Bacteria > Bacillati > Actinomycetota > Coriobacteriia > Eggerthellales > Eggerthellaceae > Eggerthella > Eggerthella sp. AM16-19. The sequence continues at coordinate 124,110 of NZ_QUCY01000001.1, read as the reverse complement.
GATGAACGGTATCCTCGCCCACCAGGTTCACAAGAGCGATGGCGGCACCTTCCGAAAACGTGACCCCGTGGCCAACCGCCATGGAGCGCACCAGTTTAGGCAGGTCGCGAGCCTTCGGCGGGGCGCAGTCGATCACCGCTGTTTTTCCGTGCTTGGCGACCGCTTTGTACAGGCGGGTGTTCTTCGCAAGCTTCTCGGCGACGAGGGTGAGCACGGTGGTCTCGCAAGGCGCATCCAAATAGCTGACGATAGGTTCCGAATCAGCCTTCTTCAGCTTATCGGCATCGCGGACCTCCACCAAGCGGACGGGCGATGCAAACGGAATGGTATTGCATGCGTTGACCACATCGTCGCCAGTGAATTCAGCCCCTTCGAACACATCGGAGTTGAACGATAAATCGCCCATGCTTGACAGACGCGTGCGAAGCCGCTTCATAACGGCATCGCGCTTCAAAGCATCCTCACCGGTGATGAGGTACACGGGAAGCAGGGATTTGTTGTTCTTCGAATCAGTCATAGCCTTATTCTACCGCAGCGTTTCCACGCTGATATGGTCCTTAGCGAATCTGCATGCCACATCCCCGTGCTCGTCGGTGCGCATTACCGCACTTCCCGCACGTTCAAGGGACTCTACCGTTGATGCGGCAGGATGCCCGTAGCGGTTCCTTGCCCCCACCGAGCAGAGGGAAACCTGCGGCGACAGCGCAGCTGCCTGATCTTGCGTCAGCGCGTTTTTCGATCCATGATGGCCTACCTTGTACACGTCGACCCCGTCGATCAACCCGGCGGACAGCATCTGCGAGACCTCCTCATGCTCGGCATCCCCCACCAGCAAGCTGCGCCATTCACGATTGCCGTCTCCATCGATATCGGCATCCACGGTAAAGCAGAGGCTGTCCCCATTGCCGCCTTCGTCTTGAAACGCAACCGGCCACACGCAGGTGAATTCAAAGGCACCGAGCCGAAACTTGTCCCCTTGAGACAAACCCTCGACCCGCTCCTTTCCCACCAGCGTTTCCGCATGCTGCCGAAGCTTAGCGCATGATGCGCACGAGCATGCAAGGCCATCGCGAGCAAGGAGAACGCGATCGACCTGTACCACGCCATCAAGCGACGCCAGCGATCCCATGTGATCATCGTCGGGGTGCGTGACGATAAGGGCATCAAGACGGGCGATATGATGCCGCGCCAACGCTTGACGGAGCAAGGCGTCTTGATTGCCTGTGTCCACTAGCACCGAATGCTTGCCGCTACGGATAAGAATGGCATCGCCTTGCCCGACATCAAGCGCGACGATCTCGCATCCTCCGTACGAACTCGACGCTTTCAACAGGGCGAACATAATCGCGCAGGCGATGCCGGTTACCGACAGCAACCGATACGCCGAACGAGAATCCGGCTTTGGCCACCACAGCCATAGCACGCAGGCCAACACGAAACCTGCTAGCAACGCAGCGAAAGCCGGGGCAACGATCGGGATGCTCGCGTAGGGAATCGATGCGCATGCCTGGACCACCTTCAATAGCAACGACGCGCTTCCGCATGCAATGGAAGCGACGACGCCAGGCACCGGAACCATCGCACATACGACCGCTCCTATGATGCCGGCTGCGCATACCGGGCCGAACAGCGGCGCGATGGCGATGTTGGCAACCGGAGCCGCTAAAGGAAGCTGGCTGAACAAGGCCGCCGAAAACGGCGTCGCAAGCACCGACGAGGCGAACGTCAACGCCAACGCCTCGCGGACAAAAGCTGGCAACCATCCCAAGCAAGCCTTCAACCACGAGTTAGCCAAACCGCCGAACACGACGATCCCAAGCGTGGCTAAAACCGACAGCGCAAACGAGGACGATAACGCCGCCTGGGCATCAAGGGCGATCATAACGGCGATGCAGCACCCAAGCGCGGATAACGAGGAGGCCCGGCGTCGAGCCGTCCACGACGTCATTCCGGCTAATGTCATAAGCGTAGCTCGAATGGCGGAAGCCGGCATAGCGGTAAGCGCCAGGTATGCCGCGAGCAACATGATTTGAGCAGCTACCGAAATCGGCTTGGGAACGCGCAACGCGCCAAGTATCGAGGCCATGAGCGCTGCTACGATGGAGAGATGCGCACCGGAGACCGCAACCACATGCGCAAGCCCGCTGACCTGGAATTGCCGGTATACCGACTCTGACAAACCAGCCCTCCATCCGCAGGAGATAGCGGCTGCAAGGCCCATATCGCCACGTAGCGGCTCCGTAAGCGCCCGCACGGCGCGCTCCCGAAACGATAGGAGTGCAGCACCCGGACCCCGAAGTTCAACACGTTCGCAGGTTCTCAATTTGACGTTTGCGACGATGCCGCGTTGCCAACCCCACGGTGCGCGATCTTCCGAAAGTTCCGATATCGTGCCGTAGCCGGTAAACCGCTGGCCATACATAGGCAGAGCGCAGTCGTAGGGAAAGGAGATTTTCGCCGTGAACGATCGGTCAGACCCCTCCGCCTGCACTCGAGCTGTACAGGAAACGCCGAATTCGCCTTGCATACCATCCGACAACGCGGTGATACGCAGCAGGCCCTGCGACCCGATAGCCACCTGTTGAGTTTGATGAAGTAGCGCTCCTTGCGCGAAGCCTAAAACACCGCCGCACAACAAGCCCACCACAAGCGCCAACGCAAGAAGGTGCGTTCGGCGGCGCCAAAGCAGGCAGAGGCAGCATATGCACACGACAAGCTCACCCGCACATAACGCAGCACACACGACAACCGAAAGCGAACGCGCAAACAGCAAAGCGGCAACGCAGCCCGCCCAAACGCCTAACGCAAATGCCAGCACAGGAGGAATCGCAGGGCGCGAGGGGAACGAGACCTCGTCCTCAACGGCCCGGCCGTCGGGAACGAATGAATCCCGAAGCAACTCGCTTTGCGCGGCGCTTACCCGACGCAAATCGAATCCGCCAACGATGCGAACTTCTTGTCTCCGATCCCGGATACCCGCTTAAGGTCCTCAACGGTTTTAAACGGGCCGTTGGCTTGCCGATCCGCAATGATGCGCTGCGCTAATGCTGGGCCCACTCCGTTGAGCTGCTGCAGCTGATCGACCGTTGCCGTGTTGATGTCGACCTTCCCATGTGCGACAGCACCACCCGATGACACCGCAGACGCACCGGAATCCGCCGGAACAGGCGTCCCGGAGTCAGTAGCTTGTTGCATACTGGGAACGATGATCTGTTCCCCATCCTGTACCTGACGGGCAAGGTTGAGCGCATCGATGGCAGCGTCCTCGGCAAAACCGCCTGCCGCATCGATGGCCTGCTGCACCCGCGCATCGCCGGCAAGCTCATAAAGCCCGGGATCAGCAACCGACCCTCCAACATGCACAAGCAGAGAAGCGTTCTTGCTTTGCACAGGATCCGCCTGCCCCGATTCGCCATCCGAAGCGTCGGCCTTCTCCACGGTGAAGGCGGAATCCGGCGCGACAACCGAAGCCAGGCCCACACCGCCTGCAACCAAAACGCAAATCGCAACAGCCGTGATGCCGATCACAACGGGAAGGCGTGCCCCGCCCATATGCAGCTTGGCGCGAACCGAATCGGCGTACCGGACGAAATCCATAAGAGCCCCTTTCCTTGATTTCGGAAAGCATAGCTCCGTCATCTTGCAGAACCCTTGTCGAAAAGGACGGTACTAGTCGCATAAACCTTGCAGGATGAGTAGAAAGCAATCTGGAACGCGCGTCTTCCAAACACCACGAAATGTCGTTGAAAGCTCGAGAGCATCTCGAAGCGTCGTCAAGAAACCTTTCCTTGCGTCAAAAGCCAACGGCAAACGAGTTCGAATGACTTATCGACTCTTGCAAATCGGCTCCACTCGACACGCACCTTTCATCGCATTCGATGACTGCACAACATGCGGAGCCTTGCTTGCGTATGGCCGAACACGCAAGAAGGCCGCGCAAAAGCGCGGCCTTCTCATTCGAATCTCATGTTGCGCCCGAGATGAGGGCTCCAACCCAGCGCGATATTCGCCGGAAACGCTATTCCTTGCGCGGCTTTTTCTTCTTATAGCCCGGGCACTTGTAGTCGTGCGGCTCCGCGGCGTCGGCGAGCTCGGACACCCATTGATCGACGGGAAGCGCCGATTCGGCCTCGAGCACATCCTCGAGCTGCGCATGCGTCTCAGGATTGCGCGGCATGAACAACGTGCAGCAATCGGGGGCATCCTGAGACGAGATCTCGAAGGTGCCGACCTGCTGGGCCATATCGATGATCTCAAGCTTGTCGGTGCCGATGAGGGGACGGAACACTGGCATATCCACGGCCGCATCGGTGCAGCGGATGTTATCCAGGGTTTGCGAGGCCACCTGGCCGAGCGATTCACCGGTTACCAGGGCCTTCGCCCCTTCCCGACGGGCAATCTCCTGCGCAACCTCGAACATAAGGCGGCGATACATGATGACGCGCAGCTGAGGGGGCACCGTCAGCGAGATCTCGCGCTGGTAATCGCCGAACGGTACGACATACACGCGGCCGATGCACCCGGTCCTCTCAAGCACATGCGCGATGTCGTCGACCAGATACTCGCTGGTGTCGCTGGTTTGCGGGCGGCCGGAGAAATGCACGCCAATGCAAACGGCGCCGCGGCGCGCCATGCGCCATGTGGCAACCGGCGAGTCGATGCCGCTGGACAGAAGGCAGGCCACCTTGCCCGAGCTTCCAACCGGAAGGCCGCCGACGCCGCGCACGCTGCGCGCGTACACGTAAGCGGCATTCTGCACCACTTCGACGCCTACCACCACATCGGGATTCTTCATCTGAACCTGTTTTTCGGGATGTGCCTCGCACAGCGCGGCGCCGATGATGCGGTTCATATCCATGGAACCGACCTCGAAATCGGTATGGTTGCGACGAGCCTGCACCTTGAAGCTGGTGAAGTCGTCGACATCGGCCATGGCCGCCAGCGCAGCTTGCTCCATTTGCGCCAGATCGCGTTCGCACTTGTAGCCGGAGGATACGCGGGCAACGCCGGGCACCTTGCGGATGAAGTCGGCGCAGTGCTTCTCGGTCTCCCAATCGGTGCCCTCGCGCAAAAACACGCACAGGCGACCGGAGATTCGATGGATGGTGACCACGTCGAAATCGGAAAGCAACGCCTCAAGGTTTTTGAGCAGGCGCATCTCGAACGTGGAGCGATTGTGCCCCTTCAGCCCGATTTCGTGGTAATGGACCAGGCAAATGCGCTGGAATTCGGTCATAGAACAGCCCTTCGAACAATTCGTTAAGCGGGTAAACGGAACAAACCCCCTGTCGTCCTGCAAGCCCTAACCTCATTTACAACGCAAGCAACGCAGCAAATGCTCAGCATAGGCAGGCGCAGGACGCCAGAGGGTTCACACGTCAAACGGAAACTGCTTGGCGTAGATAAGGTTTAGTGGTTTTCGGCGTCGATAGTTTCCGGATCGTAGGAAACGTCGCCGCGGGCGATTTCGGAGAAGGCCATGGAAAGCGGCTTCTTGTCTGCGGCTTTGGCGATTTCGACAGCGGTTTGCAACTGGATGGCGCGATCGCGCTGGCCGCGCATCATATCGTTGATGTCATGGGCGCGCTTGGATGCCAGGGCGCACAGCAGGAAACGGTCGTTATCGGTTGCGTCCAGAAGGTCGGTGATCCTGGGTTCGATGATGCTCATAGGGTAGTTAACCTCGCGTTTTCTCGGCTTGTTCGTTCACGTATGAGACGAGCTGCGAAACAGCTTCGTCAAGATTATCGTTCACAAGCTGTATATCATACTCCATTTTACGGGAAAGCTCCACCCTAGCAGCCGCAAGACGCTGCTGGATGACTTCCTCGGTTTCGGTATCGCGACCACGAAGGCGCTGCTCGAGCACCTCCATGGAAGGCGGCTCGATGAAGATCAGGTGCGCCTCGGGCACCTTCTCCCTGATCTGGAACGCCCCCTGCACATCGATCTCAAGGATGACCTGCTGGCCGGCCGCCATGTGCTCCTGGACGCTTGCCTTGGGCGTGCCGTAATGGTTGGATCCGTACACCGCCCATTCGAGCAGGCCATCGGAATCGATGAGCTGCTGGAACTGCTCCTTGGTTTTGAACTGATAATGAACGCCGTCGACCTCGCCTGCACGGGGGCTGCGCGTGGTTGCCGAAACCGAGACCCACGCATCGGGAACCGCCTGCACAAGTCGGGCCACCAGCGTGCCTTTGCCAGCACCTGATGGCCCGGAGATGACGAACAGATTGCCGCGACGCACTGCCTAGCCCAGACGCTCGAGGAGCGCGACCTGCTGACGCTCGCCAAGACCGCGCAGGCGGCGGCTTTCAGCGATCTGCAGCTCCTTCATGACCTTCTCGGCCTTTGCCTTGCCGTAGCCGGGAAGGGTTTCGATGAGCGTGGAGACCTTCATGCGGCCGATGACCGGGTCGTCTTTCATGTCGACCACCTGTGCAAGCGTGAGCTTGCCGGCCTTGAGATCATCGCGGACCTGCGCGCGCTTGATGCGAGCAGCCTTTGCCTTTTCAAGGGCCGCCTGACGATCTTCAGGGCTGAGTTGGGGAATAGCCATCAGTAATCTCCTTCGTGTAAATCAAGCGTTGTCGTGATACTAGCACGTCAACTGACATCGACAACAACCAGTTACCCAAATCACAAAAAAGTTTTCGCAGAAAAATGGCTCTGCACCTGGGATTCTTCCGAATCCAACGCAAAGACGCCCTTATTCAGCGACAACACATTATGCACGAACGATGCCAGCTATGCCACGAACGCGCGAAATTCCCACTAGTCCAGCTCGGCCACGATGGCGTCGAAGGCGGCAGCCGGATCGACGGCCTGCGTGATGGGGCGGCCGATGACGATGTGCGATGCGCCGTTTTCGAAGGCCTGCTTGGGCGTGGCGACACGGGACTGATCGCCCAGGGCGCTGCCGGCGGGACGCACGCCCGGCGTGACGATATAGCCCTCTGGGCCGAGCACCTCGCGAAGCATGGCGGCCTCCTGCGGGGATGCCACAACGCCGGAGATGCCGGAGCGCTTGGCCTGCTCGGCGAGCACGTTGACCTGCTCGGACATGGGACGGGTGACGCCGGTGTCGGCCAGGGCCGCCTGGCTCATGGAGGTGAGCACGGTGATGCCCAAGGTGATGGGCACGTCGAAGCCGTATTCGGCCGCGGCGCGCTCGGCGCCCTTTTGCGCCGCGCTCATCATGGCAACGCCGCCGATGGTGTGCATCGTCATCATATCCGCGCCGCTAGCGGCAGCCGAATACGCCGCGCCCTCGACCTGGTGCGGGATATCGTGGAACTTAAGGTCCAAAAACACCTTGAAGCCGCGCTCCTTCAGCGCATACACCACCGCAGGGCCGTTGGCGTAGAACAGCGTCATGCCGATCTTCATCCACGTGGCCTTGCCCTGCAGCTTGTCGGCCAGCTCGAAGGCCTCCTCGATGTCGCAGTCCAGGGCGACGATGACGCGGTCGCGCTCGGGGATATCGGAAAACGTGGTTAGCATTGCAACGCTCCAATCAGTTCGTTGACGTCTTTGACGCCATGACGCTCGCAATACTCGGCGATGCCGTCGATGACGTCGATGGTTGCCTGGGGGTTGACGAAGTTCGCGGTGCCCACCGCCACTGCCGTGGCGCCGGCGAGCATGAACTCCACGGCATCGGTGCCGTTGGAGATGCCGCCCATACCCAAAAGCGGCACCTTCACTGCATTGTGGCACTGCCACACGCAGCGCAGGGCCACGGGCTTGATGGCGGGACCGGAGAAGCCGGCGAAGGGACGCGACGTGAGCGTGCAGCGGCGATCGGCGTCGATGGCCATGCCCATGAGCGTGTTGATGAGCGAGATGGCGTCCGCACCGGCGGACTCGGCGGCGCGGGCGATCTCGGCGATATCGGTGACGTTGGGCGTGAGCTTGACGATGAGCGGGCGGGCAGTGGCCTCGCGGCACATGCCCACCACCTTCTCGACGGACTCCACGTGCGTGCCGATGGTCATGCCGCCGGCATCGACGTTCGGGCACGAGATGTTGACCTCGTACGCGTCGACGGGTGCGTCTTCAAGCGCCTCGATGACCTGCACGTACTCGTCGAAGCTATGACCGGAAACGTTGACGATGGCAGTTGCGCCGACCTCGGCAAGCCACGGCAGCTCGCAGGCCTTCAGATGCTCGACGCCGGGGTTTTGCAGGCCGATGGAGTTGAGCATACCCGAAGGAACCTCTGCGATGCGCGGGGAGGCATTGCCCTCCCAGCCATTGAGCGAGACGCCCTTGGTGGTGACGGCGCCCAGGGCTGACACATCTACGAAGTCGGAGTACTCGCGGCCCGCGGCGAAAGTGCCGGATGCCGTGGTCACAGGGTTTTTCATGGAAAGCCCGCCAAGGTTGACGGCCATGTTGACGTTGGTGGGAGCCGCGGTTGCGGGAAGCATGGGGGTTGCAGTCATTTACCACACCACCTTTTCAGCATCGAACACCGGGCCGTCGACGCACGAGCGCTTCTTGCCGTCGACCGTATCGACCACGCACGACAGGCACGCGCCCACGCCGCAGGCCATGCGCTTTTCCAGGGAGATCTGGCACGGCACGCCGGCATCGGCCGCCTGACCTGCCACGATCTTCATAAGGGGCTCGGGGCCGCAGCATGCCACGTACTGATACGGCTTGCCATCGACGCCGGCGGCAAGGGCATCTTCAACCAAAGAGGTGCAGAAGCCTTCGCGACCGAGCGTGCCATCGTCGGTCGCCACGCGGACGTCGCGCGACAGGAGCTGCTCGTAGCGCTTCAGGTACACGAGCGCATCAGCGGTCTGCGCGCCGAGCACCATGTCCACGTGCACGCCCGAACCGACGAGCTCTTGGCACAGCATGAACAGCGGGGCCGCACCCACGCCGCCGCCCACGAGCAGCGCGCGCTGCGTGCCGGCGGGCGCCTGCCAACGACGGCCAACAGGCCCGATAAGCTCGGCGGACTCGATTTCGTTGGCCACATCGGGGGCAAGTGCGGCAAGATGGTTCGTGCCGAAGCCCACCGTTTGATACAGGACATCGAGCGTGCCGCCGGCCGCATCGGCCGCATACACCGAGAACGGGCGACGCAGCACGTGGCCCTCCATTCCGGGGATCTTCATATGCACGAACTGACCGGGTTCGATCGCGGCCGCGATGGCCGGCGAGGAAAGCGTCATGAGATACAGATTCGGGCCGACGCATTCGTTCTCGAGAATGCGGACCCGCTCGTTCACAAGCGCCACAGGGCTCCTTCCGTCACGGTGGCCGCGATGCGGCCCTTGCTACGTTGGGAGCGATTGTACCATTGCAGCAGCTGGCAGGGGCACATGCCGACAAGTCAAACGCAAACGCACCACGAGCGGGCCCGAAGCGCCCGACCGCGAAAGCAAGAGGCTGCAGACTCGAAACGACGGTGAAAGCAAGAGGCTGCAGACTCGAAACGACGGTGAAAGCGGCGGCGCCCCGCAATGCATGCAGGGCGCCGCCGCGCGAGGCCGCCTCCCGACACCACTTCCCCGCCGGATCGCACGGCGGGATCCGTGCGCCTTACCGCGCCGGACCTCCCTCTAGCGGCAAAGGATGCTGCGGAAGATCCTGCAGCGCGATCGCAAACAGGCCGTTGGCGCGCATGGCCTCCAAACCCGCCGCCATGGCCTGGGCGCCCGCAAGCGTGGTGATCTGCGTGACGCCGTGCTTGACCGCCTCAGTTCGCAGCTCGTAGCCATCGTCACGGGTGGCATGTCCGAACGGCGTGTTGATCATGAGCGCGATATCGCCGGCGATCAGCATGTCGAGCACGTTGGGCGCCCCTTCGCTGATCTTCTTGACCGGTGTACAGTCTACACCGGCTGCGTGCAGCGTGCGCGCCGTACCCGCGGTGGCCACGATGCGAAAACCGAGTCGCACGAAATCGCGCGCGATAGGCACGATGCCGCGCTTGTCGCGATCGCACACGCTCACGAACACCGTCCCCCCTTCGGGGAGCTTGTAGCTGATGGCAAGCTGCGTCTTGTCAAACGCGCAGGGGAAGTTCTCCGCGATGCCCATGACCTCGCCGGTCGACTTCATCTCAGGTCCGAGGATGGTATCCGCGCCCGGGAACCGGCCGAAGGGCATGACCGCCTCCTTGACGCTGAAATGGTCAAGGCGACGCTCGTCGCTGGGCAAGTGCAGATCGGCGATGCTCTCCCCCGCCATAATGCGGGCTGCGGCCTGGGCCAAGGGAACCCCGGTTGCCTTCGAGGCGAACGGCACGGTGCGGCTGGCGCGCGGATTGGCCTCGATCATGTAGATGACCTGGTCCTTGATGGCAAACTGGATGTTGAGCAGGCCCACCACGCCCAAACGGAGCGCCAGGCGGCGCGCGATGGAACGCAACTGCGCCTGAATGGCGTCCGAGAGCGAGAACGGCGGCGTGCAGCACGCCGAGTCGCCGGAATGAATGCCCGCCATCTCGATATGCTCCATGATCGCGCCGACGTAGGTCTCGGTGCCATCGCACAGGGCGTCAAGGTCCAGCTCCACGGCTCCCTCAAGGAACCGGTCGAGATACACCGGATGATCCGGCGTGATCTTGGCCGCCTCGACCATATAGCGCTTCAACTGGCCGTCGTTGTAAACGATGCCCATGCCGCGCCCGCCGAGCACGTAGCTCGGTCGCACGAGCAGCGGGAATCCGATGTCGGCCGCCACCTTTCGCGCCTGATCGATAGTGGTCGCCTGCCCAGCTGCCGGATATGCGATGGCAAGCTCATCGCATACAGCGCGGAACCGGTCGCGATCCTCGGCAAGGTCGATCGCCTCGGGCTTCGTGCCCATGATGTTGACGCCGGCTTCCTGCAGCGCCGCCGCCAGCTTCAGCGGGGTTTGCCCACCCAGCGTGACCACGACGCCCTCGGGCTGCTCGATGTCGACGATGTCCATGACGTCCTCGAACGTAAGCGGCTCGAAGTACAGCTTGTCGGAGGTATCGTAATCGGTCGACACGGTCTCGGGGTTGCAGTTGACCATGATCGTCTCGTACCCGGCATCCCGAAGCGCATAGCTGGCATGCACGCAGCAGTAATCGAACTCGATGCCCTGCCCGATACGGTTCGGCCCGGCGCCCAAGATCATGACGCTCTTGCGGCCCGGCGTGGGCATGGCCTCGTTTTCGTCGGCGTCATAGGTCTTGTAGTGGTATGCCGTGGTGCCGGGGAACTCAGCGGCGCAGGTGTCGACCGTCTTGAACGCGGGCACGATGCCGAGCTGCTTGCGGCGAGCACGCACCTCAAGCTCATCAGCCCCGGTCAGATGCCCGATCTGCACGTCGGACAGGCCCATGCGCTTGAGCAACCGGAAGGCCTGCGCATCAAGGCGGTCGAGCGACATCCCGCGAAGGTTCTCCTCGACGGTCACGATATCGCGCATGCGGTCGATGAACCATGGGTCGATGCCCGTGGCCTCATGCAAGCGCTGCGTGCCCCACCCGCGGCGCAACGCCTCTGCCATGTATAAGATGCGGTCTTGCGTGGGGCGCCCGACCAGCTCATCGAAGCCGTCCTGCTCCAATATTTCCTTGCATTTGCCGTCGGCGTTCAAGCCGGCGCGCCCGTTCTCCAGCGAGCGCATGGCCTTGCCCAGCGCCTCCTCAAACGTACGCCCGATCGCCATGACCTCGCCCACGGCCTTCATACGCGTGGACAGCACGTCGTCGGCGCCCTGGAACTTCTCGAACGCGAAGCGAGGAACCTTCACCACGCAGTAGTCGATGGAAGGCTCGAAGCATGCAGGCGTGGCCTTCGTGATATCGTTGACGATCTCATCGAGCGTGTAACCGACGGCAAGGCGCGCCGCGGCCTTGGCGATAGGGAAGCCGGTCGCCTTCGATGCAAGCGCGGAAGAACGGGATACGCGGGGATTCATCTCGATGACCACCATGCGCCCGTTTTCCGGGTTCACGGCGAACTGCACGTTCGATCCGCCCGTCTCGACGCCCACCTTCTCGAGAATGGCCAAGCTTGCCGCGCGCATGCGCTGGTATTCCACGTCGCTGAGCGTTTGAGCAGGGGCAACGGTGATGGAATCGCCCGTGTGCACGCCCATGGCGTCCAGGTTCTCGATGGAGCAGACGATAATGCCGTTTCCAGCCCTATCGCGCATGACCTCCATCTCGTATTCTTTCCAGCCTTCGATTGATTCTTCAACGAGCACCTCGCCGGCAGGCGACAGCTCAAGGCCCTGCGACACGATCAGGCGCAGCTCCTCCTCGTTGTGCGCGATGCCGCCGCCGGCGCCGCCCATGGTGAAGCTCGGGCGCAAAACCACCGGATACCCGAGCTTTTCCACGATGGCCAGAGCGTCCTCGACGCGATACGCATAATCGCTGCGGGCTGTTTCGATGCCAAGCTCCGCCATGCACTCGTTGAACAGCTTACGGTCCTCGCCGCGGTTGATGGCTTCAAGGTCGCAACCGATCATCTCGACGCCGTATTTCTCAAGAATGCCGGATTCGGCCAGCTCAACCGCGGCGTTCAAACCGGTTTGCCCGCCCAAGGTGGGCAGAAGCGCATCCGGATGCTCGCGAGCGATGACCCGCTCGATGAACTCGGCGGTGATGGGCTCGACATAGGTACGGTCGGCCATGGCGGGATCGGTCATGATGGTCGCCGGGTTGGAATTGACCAGCACCACGCGATAGCCCTCATCCTTGAGCACCTTGCACGCCTGCGTGCCGGAGTAATCGAATTCGCACGCCTGACCGATGACGATGGGACCCGAGCCGATGACCAGGATGGTTTCGATATCGTTGCGTTTAGGCATTCGCGAGCTCCTTCGTTGCTTCGGCGCCGAACCGCCATCCCGCCAAGCGATCGGCGGCGATGTCGATGTCCAGATAATCCTTGCGTCCCTCCATCAAGCGCGCGAACGCCGTGAACAGATAGTGCGCATCGGTCGGGCCCGGCGCGGCCTCGGGATGGTACTGCACGCAGAATGCGGGAACGTCCAGAAACGCCACGCCCTCCACGGTGCCGTCGTTGAGATTGACGTGGGTCAGCCGAATGCGCCCGAAGCGCTCGTTCCGCACAACGGGAGCGATGCCGGCGCGTACCCAAAAGCGCAGGTCATCATGATGCTCGGTATACCCCCCCGACAGCTCCGGCACAAGCTCGCCCATGCTGGGGAACAGCACGCCGAACCCGTGGTTTTGCGCCGTGATCTCCACGCGGCGAGTGAGAAGGTTCATCACGGGATGGTTGCCGCCACGGTGGCCGAACTTGAGCTTCTCGATATCGGCCCCGGCGGCTTTGCCCATCATCTGATGACCCAGGCAGATACCGAACATCGGTACGTTACCGAGCAGCTTCTCAACCTGGGAATACGTGCCCGAGACCGCATCTGGATCGCCGGGTCCGTTGCTTAAGAACACGCCATCGGGATGCTGCGCGAGCACGTCCTCGGCAGGCGTGTCCCACGGCACGCACGTCACCGAGCATCCGGCGCGCACGAGCCCATCGAGGATGGAGCGCTTCACGCCGCAATCGTAGGCGATCACCTTGAAACGGGCATCAGGAACCTCGGCCAAGGCGAACCTCACGCTATCCGGCATATCGTGGGCGGTATGCGCATAGGGACGCTCGCAAGACACCGTGGCAGCAAGGTTTCGCCCCACGATGCTCTCGCTCGCGCGCACTTTCGCCAGCAGGCTTTCCGCATCATCATCTACGGTGGAGATGATCGCGCGCTGGGCACCATGATCGCGCACGTGGCGCACGAGCGCGCGCGTGTCCACGCCCTCGATGGCCACCACGCCGTTGCGTTGCAGGTATTCGCCAAGCGCCATATCGCTGCGCCAATTGCTCGGCGTTGCGCACATATCGCGCACCACCAGCCCTCGCAGTGCGGGCTTGCCCGATTGCGCGTCCTCGAGGTTCACGCCGTAGTTGCCGATCTGAGGATACGTCAGCGTGATGATCTGGCCTGCATAGCTGGGGTCGCTGATCACCTCGAGATACCCCTCAAGCGAGGTGTTGAAGCATATCTCGCCAAAAGCCTCCCCCGCGGCACCGCACGAGGTGCCGAAGAACACCGTGCCATCTTCTAAAGCCAACGCAGCCTTCGCGCCAACCCCCTTCGAGGTCCCGCGAAGCAGCTGTTCTGTGATGTCGCTCACATGCAACTCCTTTCGTGATGGCAAGCGCGCACCGGCTCCACAAGGCCGAATCCCCACGTCGTGGGCCGAACACCATGCAATCAAAGCCGGCCATGGCCTGCCATATTCCTTTTCGGTCTCTCCGTACCGCCCTTAAAGGACTTGGAGGAGTATACAACTGAATAGCTGTTTTACTTTGTGTTATGCAGTTTTATTACCTGTTGTTAACGTAATATGCATTGGAATTGACTGCCGATTTTGTGCAGGCGCACATAAACCCCTGGTGGGACGCGGATTTCGGCCTGCTTTCCCATTGAGGGGAACCTCCCATACGTAGTAGGATGTTTGCTATACGGGGAACTATTCCGGAATCGGGAAGGGGAAACCGATGGGAATCGATGAACAGGCGACAAGCCAACCTCCAGGTGCGATGCGCGGCGCCATCGTGGGAACGGTGGCTTTGGTGACGGTGTTCGCGGCCGCCTCCGCGCCCATACCGCTTTACGCCACGTGGCAGCAACAGCTGGGTCTTTCCGCCTCCGACGTCTCCATGACCATCGTTATGTACCTGTTCGGCGTGCTTTCCGTCCTGTTCTTCGCCGGATCGCTGTCGGACGCATCCGGGCGCAGGCCCACGGTGGGCGCCGCGCTTGCCTGCGGCGTTGCCGGCTGCCTGCTGTTCATCGGCCTGTCAAGCGGCCCCATGCTGCAATTCGCCCGCTTCGTGCAGGGCGTTTCCTGCGCGCTGTCCATGAGCGCCACCTCTGCGTTCGTGATCGACTGCACCTCGGAGCGCCATCGCACGTTCGGCATGACCATCGCAAGCACGGGGTACCTGATCGGGCTTACCGTGGGTTCGCTGGGCATCGGGTTTTTCGCCACCGTTTCCACCGCCTACTGGCAGGTGTTCGCTGTGATGGCCGTGATCATGCTTGCCACGATGCTCGCCCTTCCCTTCACGCCCGAAACGGTGCACAACCGCATCACCTGGAAAAAGGCCGTTAAACCGATGACGCACGTGCCGGCGCATCTTCGCAAGCTGCTTCCCATCGTGGCCGGCGGCTATATCTCCACCTGGTCGGTCGGCTTCTTCTTCCAATCGCTTTCCACGCCGGCCTCGGTCGACTACTTCGGGGCAACCGATCCGCTCATCCCGTCCCTCGTGCTTGCCTTGGCCATGGCCCCGAGCGCGCTCGGAGGCCCTGTTTCAGCACGCATGGGCACGCGATCCTCAATGATCGTCGGCTACATCATCATGTTCGGCGCGATCGTGGCTCTAGAGGTATGCATGGTTTTGGGGCTTTTGGTCCCCTATCTGGTGCTCGAGGTGGTGTTCGCGGTCACTACGGGCATGATCCTATCCTCGAGCCTGCATATGCTCATCAGCGCATCGACGCCGCAGGAGAATGCCAGCGTGGTGACGCTCGCCAACTTGACCGGTTACGTAGGGTCGACCGTGGTCTCGACCATCCAAACGGGTCTCACCGCCACATTCGACCTGGCAACGGTATACGCTTTCATCGCGCTTCTTGCCGCCATCTCAATCGTGCCGGGATGCATATCGATGGCCAAACATCAACGATAACAGGTAGCGAACAACCCGTCGCTTCCGGGGCGCAAACGCCTTGACGCTACCCCGATGCAACGCGACGAGCTTGCAATGACGAGGAGGGGACATGACCGAAGTCTGCCACGCATCGAATGCGAACGACCTGAGAAGCGCCATCATCGCGGCGTGCGCCATGCTGCTGACCTTCGCCGCGGTAGCGGTGCCCGTACCGTTGTACGCCGAGTACAAGATAGCCCTGGGGCTGACCGATGCCGACATCTCGCTGACCATGGTGTCCTATCTCACCGGCGTTCTGACCACGCTGTTCATAGGGGGTTCGCTCTCCGATGCGCTCGGTCGCAGGCTGCTCGTGGCCGCCGCTCTGCTATTCGGCTCGCTAGCCTGCGCGCTGTATATCTGGCTGCCAAACGGAGCCGCCTTGCAGATCGCCCGTATGGTGCAAGGCGTGTCGTGCGGCCTTACCATGAGCGCGACCTCGGCTTTCATGCTCGATTGCACCTCGCAGCGCTATCGCACCTTCGGCACCACCATCGCCAGCACCGGCTGTTTGATCGGCATGATGATCGGGTCTTTGGGCATCGGCATCTACGCCACGTTCTCACGCAACTATATCCCCATGTTCGCCGTGCTCATCGTGCTGATGATGCTCAACGCCATCCTTCTTCCGCTTGCACAGGAGACGGTCACGCAACGGATCACCATCCGCAAGGCCATCAAACCGCTCGTGCATATCCCGAAGAACCTTCGCCCGGTATTCCCGCTTGCCGCGGGATGCTATATCGCGGCATGGGGCACCGGCGTGTTCTTCCAATCGCTGTCAACCCCTGCCGCAGTGACATATTTCCAATCCGCCGACCCGCTGATTCCCGCGCTCATGTTCGCGCTGGCCATGGCACCGAGCGCGCTGGGCGGGCCCATGTCCGCCCGCACCACCACGCGATTCGCCGTATACGGCGGCACGGCGCTGCTGTGCGTCAGCTACGCGATCTTGTGGGTTACGCTCACGAAGGGCATGACGGTGCCGTTCCTGATCGCCGACGGCGTGTTCAGCGTTTCCACCGGCATCCTCCTGTCCGCCAGCATGCATATGCTCATCAGCTACAGCGACCCCGCCGACAGCGCCAGCGTGGTATCGCTCATCAACTTCACCGGCTATGTGGGCTCCACGGTGGTGAGCATCGCCATGAGCACCATCGCCAACACCTTGGCTTTGAGCACCGTTCTTATGGTCGGTTTCGCCATCTCGATGGTGTTCATGATCCCCGGTTTCGCAACGAAGGCGCTGCGCAAATAACGCTGATATGCGGCAGCGGAGCCTATGGCGCAGCAGGACGCCAGGGCCGCACGACAAGCTGCAACGCCATGCCGTGATCCGAATGGCGCTCGACGCCGACCGCTAGAGCATCGGCTTGCGAATGCGTTCGCTCGCCTCCGAGAACGCGCGGCCGCGAACAAGTTGACCGCCGAGAACGCAAAAAGGGATGCCCCGGATTCGATCCGGGGCATCCCTTCGTTGTATACGCTGGTAAAGCTCAGCGCTATTCGACGATCTTGCCGTCCTCCATGGTGGCGTAGCCGCCGACGTACACGTCGGTTGCGCGACCGGTGAGCTGAGCACCGATGAAGCCGGAGTTCTTCGCCTTGCTGCAGAAGTCCGCAGCATCGACGGTCCAGGCAGCCTCGGGATCAATGACCGTCAGGTCGGCGGTGCTGCCGGCCTCGAGGGCCACGCGCTCCACGCCCAGGATGGCGCGCTGGTTGGCGCCCATGAGCTCGGTCATGCGCTCCCAGGAGATCTTGCCGGTGGCGACCAGGTTGGTGATGACCAGGCCCAGGCTGGTCTCCAGGCCGATCATGCCGAACGGCGCCAGCTCGAACTCGCGGTCCTTCTCCCATGCGGTGTGCGGGGCATGGTCGGTGACGATGGCGTCGACGGTGCCGTCGATCACGCCGGCGATAAGGGCCTCGGCATCGGCAGCCGTGCGCAGCGGCGGGTTGACCTTGAGGGCCGTGGAGTAATCGTCGCCGATGTTATCCTCGGTGAGGAACAGGTGATGCGGGGTGACCTCGCAGGTGACCGGCAGGCCCTCGGCTTTTGCGGCGCGAACCATATCAAGGCCGCGCGCAGTGGAGATGTGCTGAATGTGCAGCTTGCAGCCGGTCAAGCGGCACAGGGCGATGTCGCGAGCAATCTGCAGCTCCTCGCCTTCGGCCGGCCAACCCAGAAGGCCTAGGCGCGTAGAGGCGACGCCCTCGTTGACCTGGCCATCGCCGACCAGGTCCTCGTCCTGGCAATGGCTCATGACCACGCGGCCGAACTGGCTGGCGTAATCCATGACGCGGCGCATCATGCCGGCGGCCTGGATGCCGCGGCCGTCATCGGTGAACGCGACGGCGCCGTGTGCGGCCATGTCGCCCATCTCGGAGAGCGTCTCGCCCTTCAGGCCCTGCGAGCAGGAGCCCGACACGTGCACGCGGCACTTGCCGGCCTGGGCGGCGATGGACTTCACATACTCGACGGCAACGGCGTTGTCGACGACCGGGTTGGTGTTGGGCATGGCGCAAACAGCCGTGAAGCCGCCGTGGGCTGCGGCGCGGGTGCCGCTGGCGATGTCTTCCTTCTGCTCGAAGCCCGGCTCGCGCAGATGCACGTGCATGTCCACCAGGCCCGGGACGACGATCTTGCCGGCCAAGTCGCGCTCGACGCCCTTCTCCAGGGAAAGGCCCTGGCCGATCTCGACGATCTTGCCGTCGCGGATGAGGATGTCGGCGGTTTCGTTCAGACCGACCTGCGGGTCGATCACGTGCGCGTTCTTAAGCAGTAATGCCATCTTCGCTCCCTCCAAGCAGCAGGTACAGGGCGGCCATGCGGGTCAGGATGCCGGCATAGACCTGGTCAAGGATGACCGAACGCTCCGGGTGGTCGGCCATAAAGGAATCCAGCTCGACGCCACGGTTGATGGGGCCGGGATGGCACACGATGCAGTCGGGGCGCATGAGCTTGTTGCGCTTCTCGGTGAGGCCGTAGAGCATGTTGTACTCGCGCAGGCTGGGGTACGGCGCGCCCTCGAGGCGCTCGCGCTGGATGCGCAGCATGTACACGACGTCAAGCTCGGGGAGCACCTCGTCGATGTTGTGCGAGATATGGTCGACGCCGAGCACCTCGGGGCGTGCGGGCAGCAGCGTGGGCGGGGCGATGGCGGTGACCTCGCAGCCCATGATCTTCAGGGCCGGGATGAGGCTGCCGCACACGCGGGAGTGTCCGATGTCGCCGACGACGCCGACCTTCAAGCCGTCGAGACGGCCCTTGGTCTGCCAGATGGTGTACAGGTCGAGCAGCGCCTGCGTGGGATGCTGATGCTTGCCGTCGCCTGCGTCGATGACGTGGACGCCGGACACGTCGGCGATCTTGCGCGGCACGCCGGCGTGCTTGTCGCGCACGACAATCATGTCGATCTTGTAGGAGCACAGCGTTTCCACGGTGTCCACCAGGCTCTCGCCCTTGACCGAGGAGGTGGAGCTGCCGCCGAAGTTCAGGCTTGCGGCTGACAGGCGCTTCTCGGCCATCTCAAAGCTCGAGCGCGTACGGGTGGACGGCTCGTTGAACATGTTGACCACGGTGAAGCCCTTGAGCGTGGGCACCTGCTTGATGCGGCGCTCGTTGACCTCTTTGAACTTCACGGCCGTTTCCAGGATGGCCATGATGTCATCGGCGGAATACTCCGTGATGTCGATAAGATGCTTATGGTTGAAAGCCATTCCCTATTCACCTCCCAGCGGTGCGGCGCCGATATGCGCGCCGTCGGACATTTCCAGAATCTCGACCTCGGACTTGCCGTCGACTTCCTCCAGGAACAGGCGCACATTCTCCTGTGCGGCGGAAGGCACGTTCTTGCCGACGTAATCTGCGCGGATGGGAAGCTCGCGATGCCCGCGGTCCACCAGCACGGCCAGCTCCACGCGAGCCGGGCGGCCGATGTCCATGAGCGCGTCGAGCGCGGCGCGGATGGTGCGGCCGGTGAAGAGCACGTCGTCGACGAGCACGACGTCCTTGCCGTCCATATCGAAATCGATTTCGGTGGAATGCACTTCGGGGGCGAAGTGAGTGGCGAAGTCGTCACGGTAGAAGCTGATGTCGAGCTTGCCGAGCGGCACCTTCGTGCCCTCGATCTGCTCGATCTTCTCAGCCAGGCGCTTGGCGAGCAGATCGCCGCGCGTGACGATGCCGACGAGCGCGAGGTTGTCCGCGCCCTTGTTGGTCTCGAGGATCTGATGCGCGATGCGCACCAGAGAGCGCTCGATCTCGTCTGCGTCCATGCAGACGTTCTTGACCGTCCCTGCGTCAGTCATACACACCCTTTCTCTAGTCGAGTGCGTACAGACAGACACGTCTTTCGGGAAAGCCGCCGAGTTTTTCGGCCCGCCCGAACCTTGACGCCATGTCGCAAGGCATAAAAAACGCCTTTGCGGCTGACAAAGGCTTCATCTCAGATCCGCTCTTGTGAAAGCGAGCGTTCGGGTGTTACCTTGTCGGTCTCTCTGTACCGCATTTAAAGGAACTGTTGGCAGTTTATGCGTACCGGCACGGTTTGACAACCCCGAATATCGAAAAAACAACCCGAGCGGTCGGTTTTTATGCAGCGGGTGATTCGCAAGCTCATCCAAATGCTTGAGCTTCCTTCTCGAGTTTATCCGAACATGTCCGGATAAACTCGAGAATTTCTTTCCAGAAGCAAGGGCCAAGGGCCCTTCCGAGAGAAAGGACGGCGAACGGGTGACCAGGGGGGACGGAGGTGCGTTCACGCAGTCGATCACCGCGCCTTCGGCAACGCAGCGCGAACGCATCCCTGTCCCCTGCTCAAGTTCCGCACTCCCCCGCCTGCCTATGCGGTTCGCGTCAGCGCTAGCCGACCATCGCGACCATGCGGGCGGCAAGCGAATCCCAAGACACGGCGGTGGCGTCGAACCCGGTTCCCCCAAGGGGCTGCTCCGCCGCCGCTTGAAGCTGTTCGAGCAGCGCATCCGAAAGGCGTCGCTCGAAGGCCGGCAGATCCTCGGGCACGGGCACGTCGACGCCCTGGATACGCGGCGGCTCAACGAACGAAACGGGGGCGTCCGGAAGGGACGCATCGAGCCACGGCCGAACGCCTGGCAGGCTCGTGACCACCGCGCGGCATCCGCTCGCAAGCGCCTCCACCGTCACAAGCGGCAATCCCTCGAAAAACGAGGGCAATGCGAACACGTGGCTTTCGTTATAGGAAAGCACCAGGTCGTCTTGAGAAACGCGGCCGCCGAACACCACCGGGAAACGGCAGCCACCGGCCAGCTCGACGATGCGATCGTATTGCCCCTGGTCGCTGTAACCGCCCACCAGGCGCAGCTCCACGGCTTGCGGATCGAGGGGAAGCAGTCCCATAGCGCGTATGAGGCTTTCCACGCCCTTGGCGCGGCATATCTTGCCCACGTACAGCACGCGCAACGGGTGGGCGGCGCGCAAGCCGGCACGAGGAGCGAACTCCTGGGAGTTGTAGCCCGTCCCCACAACGCGGACGCGATCGGCGGGCAGGTCGAACAGCTCGGCAATCTCTGCCTTCTGCGCCTCGTGCAGCGCCATCACGCCGTCGAGCGAGCGGACAGCTACAGCAATGCGGTCCTTCTCCAGATCGTGGTTGCGCAGCTGGCGCAGGTCGGTGGAATGGCAAACGCCCCAGATCGGGCACGGGCGGCCCTTCGCGAGTCCCGAACCTTCCGCAATCGGTGACCGATATTCACCGGACAGATCGTCAAGCACGTCGCACGCGGCCGAGCAGGCCAGGTATAGGTGATGGCAGATGACCGCATCGGGCTTGAAGTCGAGCACGGCTTCGCGGATACGCCGCCCGAACACGCTGCGAAAGGCCTGGACCATCTTCGGCGTCATATCGCGGTATCGCGTGGCCTCGTAGGGCATGACGTCGCTCATGCCGCACACGGGAAACGGCAGCTCGGGAGTGCGGAAGCGCACCGGGAGGAACTCGACGCCAGGGGCGAGCTGCGGGGAGTCGTCCTTGTCGATGCCGGCGATGACGGCCACCTGGTGCCCGGCGGCGGCCAGGGATGCCACCGTTTCGGCCAGGTAAACGCCGCTGCCGGTGCTATCGGGCTTTTGGGCGGAGATGCAGAGGATGCGCATGAAGGTCCTTTCGAGATCGGGAGAGCATTGGGCACGGGAGCGTCGCGGAGTACGCTACGGGCAGGCGATGTCCCGCAACGCGCTCAAGGCGTCGTCGCAATCCAACTGCGAATTCATGGCGCCGAAGCTGAATCGCACGACACCCTGCTGCTGCGTTCCCAGCGCCGTGTGCATGAGCGGGGCGCAGTGCGCGCCCGGGCGGACGCACACGCCCCATCCCTGCGCCAGCCGATCGGCGATCTCGCCGGAGTCGGCATCGCCTACGTTGACGGCGACGATGCCGCAGCGCTGCCCGGAGCCGCCGCCGAGGACCTTCACACCGTCGATATCGGCCACGCCATCCAGGAAACGCGCGACCAGCCCTTCGATATGCGCTTGCACATCCGCCACCCCGCGCTCCGCAAGCCAGCAGCACCCCGCCGCAAGACCCGCCAAGCCATGCGCATTGGCCGTTCCGGCCTCGAGCGCCTCGGGCATAAAGCGCGGATGGCGCTCGTCGAAGCTGTGCACGCCCGAACCGCCTTCCACAAGCGGGGCGATATCAAGGCCCGGGCGCACGCACAGCCCGCCGGTGCCCTGCGGCCCGTACAGGCTTTTATGGCCGGTGAAGCACACGACGTCGGCGCCGATGCCCGATGCCGAGAACGCCCATGCGCCGGCCGTCTGCGCCGCATCGAGGACGAACGGCGCGCCGGCCTTATGGGCGGCAGCGGCCATGCGCTCGATGTCGTACACATCGCCGGTCACATTGGAAGCATGCGTGACCACGACCAGGCTGGCGCCGACAAGCGCCCGCTCGTAGGATTCCCAGTCAAGCGAGCCATCGGGCAGGATAGCGGCGACGCGCACCTGGCAACCGCGCTCATCGCGCGCACGGTTGAGCGGGCGAAGCACGGAGTTGTGCGAAGCGGCCGTGGTAACCGCGATGCCGCCCGCAGGCAACAGCCCGTCGATGGCTATGTTGAGTGCCATGGTGGCGTTCAAAGCGAACGAAACGCTGCCGGCGCCCCAGGCGTCGAGCAGGTCGGAAACCGCCTGTCGCACCCCGAACACCGCCATGCTCGCATCGAGCGCCGCCTGGTGCGAACCGCGCCCAGGGCCGCCGAACGACGTCATGGCGCCGCACACCGCATCGATGACGGCTTGGGGCTTGTTCATGGTGGTAGCCGCATTGTCCAGATAGATCATGGTTTGTGCCCAATCGTTTGAAGAATACGTCGGTTACCGATTACCACCGGCATCTCTCACGCCTCGAAGCCCTCGCAAGCGAGCGCACAGCGCACCTGCTCGGCAACTTCCACTCTGGAGAACCCGGTGGGGATGACCAGATTGAACGCGATAGCGCCCGAAGGGTCCGCGACGACGGCTTTCGTAGCCGTCGATCCGATATCGATGCCGATACCCGCCATGTGCGTTGCTCCTTGTCTGAGGGTTCGGACCCATGAGGCTCCGCCGTTGTCGCGCTTAGACTGTGATGCAAAACTATGCATACCATCTTGCGACTATACTATACTGGCAATGATACCTACCCGATCCCATAAGAAAGGACCGCACATGAGCACGGACAACCCTGCGAACGGCGCAATGTGCGACGGCGATCGCATACGCCTGACCACGCTCACCGACAAAGGCGGTTGAGCGGCCAAATGGGGTCCGGGAGACCTCTCAAAGATACTGCGCGACATCGCGCCGGCCGTGCCCGACCCGAACCTGCTGCTGGGCTTCGACACCGCAGACGACGCCGCAGTTTGGCAGGTGGACAAGGACAACGCCGCTGTGCTGACGCTCGATTTCTTCACCCCCGTGGTTGACGACCCGTACGAGTTCGGCGCCGTTGCCGCAGCCAACGCCCTGTCCGACGTGTTCGCCATGGGCGGGAAGCCCGTCACCGCGCTCAACATCCTGGCCTTCCCCAGCTGCATGGGCACTGAAGTGGTGGGAGACGTGCTGCGCGGCGGCGCGGACAAAGTGCGTGAAGCCGGGGCGTTCGTGGTAGGCGGCCATTCCATCGAGGACGACGAGCCCAAGTACGGCCTTTCCGTGTTCGGCCTGGTGCACCCTGAGCGCATGGTGAGAAACGGCGGGGCGCAGCCCGGTGACGCGCTGTACTACACGAAAACCCTTGGCACGGGCATCATGAACGCCGCCCTGCGTGCGAAGCTGCGCACCGACGAGGACTTGCGCCCGGTCATCGACGGCATGATGGAGCTTAACCGCGCAGCCGCCGAGGCCATGCTGGAATGCGACGTGCACGCATGCACCGACGTCACCGGTTTCGGCCTGGCAGGCCATCTGCACGAGATGCTCGAAGCGTCGGGGTGCGCAGCGCGCCTGGACTGGGACGCTTTGCCGCTGTTCGACGGCGTGTACGAGCTTTCGTGCGACTACTGCCGCCCCGGCAAGACGTTCGGCATCATCGACTGGGCAAGCGCGTTCGTGGAACAAGGCGGCATCGACGATTTCGAGTTCGACGACCGCATGGGCGTGCTATGCGACCCGCAAACCTCCGGCGGTCTGCTCGTGGCCATCCCGCCCGAGAATGCTTGCCGTTTTGAGGCGGAGTGCGAGCGGCGCCAAGGGCGCAAACCCTCCCGAATCGGAATCTTTGAAGCCGGTCCGGCGGGTAAGATCTTCGTGAACTGGTAAACGGGAAGGCTCACGCCCTGCAGCGCCCCAGCCAAACCGACGCCGCACGTGACCGCAACAAGCCATCCTCACAACAAAGGGGAGCCGTCAAACGACGGCTCCCCTTGCGTTTAGTACAAATCCACTTCGGTGATGGCTTCGAAGGCAAGCCCCCGCTGCTCAAGCGCTTGCTCGAGCGTTTCGCGCAGCTCGACGGGAACGCTCCAGGCAAGGCCGCACCCCGCCGAGATCTCGGAAGGCACCGGGATGACGCGCCCCGGCAGAACGCCTCCGACCGCGGCAGCCTGCAAGGCCATCGCATCGGCCGTGCTATGGAAGGTCACCACCGCATGCGGCGTTTTGCATCTCTGCATCGCACATACCGCCAAGGCTAAGGACGCACGACGACGCCGGCCTCAAGCTGCTTTTGGACGATGACGTACATGTTCGTCACCTCGCCCACCGCAAGCTTGTCGGCGATGCCGAAATGGTTGAGGCAGGTTCCGCAGCTGAAGATCTCAACGCCTGCTTCGGCGAGCTTTTTCAGATCATCGAGCACGGGACTGTCCTCGACGGTCAGATGCACGCCGCCGTTGTAGGCCAGGATGGCCGCCGGCAGCTCGTCTTGCTGGGTGAGCGCGAACACGAACGCCTTCATAAGCGTGGCGCCAAGTTCATCGTCGCCTGCGCCCATGAACTCGCTCGACAGCACGACCACCTTGCTACCTGCCGGCACGAGCGGCTGGCACTCCTCGCATGCCGCATCGGCGACCTGCGCACCCTTGGTAAAGACCACCGCGAACTCGGCATCGCCGCGCTCCTCGGAGGCGGTTTCGACCTTGAGCGACTTGCCAAGGTTTTCCAGGTTGTGCATGGCCGTCTTGTTGTCCACCACAACCTCAAGGGCGCCCTCGCCCATGCCGGCAAGGGCCTTCTTCGCGTTCACCACGGGCAACGGGCACGCCTGCCCCTTGCAATCGAGCTTCTCCATGAGCATCTCCTTTCCGCGGCGTTTTGCGCCGCACTTGCGCAAATCTTCCCGCTACAGCATCTCGATGAACGCGCCCAGGCGGGTTTCCACCTGGCCGGCATCGTTGGTGGAGTAATCGGTTTCAAGCTTCATGTAGGGCACGCCGGCCTGCTCGCAGGCGCGCTGCACGCGCACCGCCTCGATGTTGAAGGTGTGGCACGCCTGCAGCACCACTTCGACCACGCCGTCGACCTCGTATTTCTCCACCATATCCATCATATGCTCGATGCGGCCCTCGTTGGGCGACATGACCGAGCAATTGATTTGCAGATAGCGACCGGAGATGGCGCGAAGCCGTAGGTGCCCTTGATGAGCGGGCAGAGGTTTTTCGGCAGCACCGTCTCGGCATCGGGGATGGTTTCGTTGTTCATGCCGCACAGGCCAACCGCGCCCGTTCTCGCGGCGTCGTGCAAACGAAAACGGCACCTGCAATCCGCAAGTGCCGTTCGCAAAAACCCATTAGGCGGAAACACGCAACCGCAGCGCTACTTCGCCTTGTTCCTAGCATACACGAACCAGTAGGCCAGGCCGACCAGGACGCCGCCGATGATGTTGCCCACCGTCGCGGCGGACAGGTTGTACAGGATGGCCGTCACATCGAACGCGCCGGCGTTGGCGACCGCCGCGCCGAACCCGGCGGACTTCATGAGCAGGCCAGTGGGCAGGAAGAACATGTTCGCCACGCAGTGCTCGAAGCCGGCAGCCACGAAGAAGCTGATGGGGAGCATGATTCCAAGTACCTTGTCCACCACGGTGCGCGCGGAGAAGCCGATCCACACCGCCAGGCACACCATGACGTTGCACATGACGCCCTTGGCCATGAGCACGAGCCAATCAGGGGTGACCTTGCCGACGGCCACCGACACCATGGCATCGCCCACGGCGCCGCCGTTCATCGCGCCGACGCCGCACCAATAGATGAGCGCCACCACGATCAGCGAACCGACCAGGTTGCCGAGCCACACGATGACCCAGTTGCGCACCAGGCCGCCAAGCTTGATCTTCTTAGACGCCAAACCCGTCACCATGAGCATGTTGCCGGTGAACAGCTCGGCGCCGCAGCACAGCACGAGTACCAGGCCCAAGCTGAAGCAGATGCCGCCGACCAGGCGCTGAGCGGCGAACGGCACGGCCGAGTCGCCCAGGAACACCAGGAAATACGTTGCGCCGAACGCGATGAACGCGCCGGCGAGCATTGCCAGCACGAAGCACTTCGCGCCTGCCATGCCGGCCTTGCCCACGGCCAGCGTCTCGGCCTTCGCCTCGATCTCGGCGGGGCCGAGCGCATCAGGTCGTAGCGCTTTCACATCCGTTTGATCCATTGCCATGGAAACCTCCCCCTGTTCGCGATATCTCGTCTTTAGGAAAAACACGGTAATTCTTGCATGGCTACGCGCGTGAATCGTGCTCATTGACGTGAACGGCACGAATTGACCCGTCTGCGATAGCATTTGCCGGGCATTTGGCGCACTCGCCGCCTTGCCCCAAGCCGTTGCGAGCTTGCCTGCTATATTGAGTTACGGAAAACCCGCGGCGACCCACAAACGGCGCCGCCGCACGCCATAAGGAAAGAGGATCCATGCCCGAACCACGTACCGATCTGTTACGCGCATTACCCCAGGTCGAAGAGCTTATGCAAGCCGACCCCATGAAGGCGCTCGAGGCCATCGTCCCCCGCTCCATGCTCGTCGACCGCGCCCGTGCGGCAGTGGATGCGCACCGTCAGCTCATCTTGGCGGGAGAAGTGGACGCTGTAGACGTCGAGGCCATCTTGACCGACGCCGTCAACGGTGCGCTGGCTACGCTGCGCCCGAGCCTCAGGCGCGTTATCAACGCCACCGGCGTGATCATCCACACCAACCTCGGCCGCAGCGTGCTTGCCGAGCCCGCCGTGCAGGCGGTGGTGGAGGCGGCACGCGGCTATTCCACGCTTGAATACAACATCGACAACATGGCGCGCGGCAGCCGCCATAACCATGTGGAGCACCTCATCTGCGCGCTCACCGGCGCAGAGGCCGCCATCGCCGTGAACAACAACGCGGCCGCCGTCATGATGGTGCTCGCCGAGTTCGCCGCCGGTCACGAGGCCATCGTCAGCCGAGGCGAGCTCGTCGAGATCGGCGGCAGCTTCCGCGTACCCGACATCATGGCCCAATCAAAAGCGCGCATGGTGGAGGTTGGCGCCACGAACAAGACGCATGCCTTCGACTACGAGCGAGCCATCACGCCCGACACCGCCATGCTGCTCAAGGTGCACCCCTCCAACTACCGCATGATCGGCTTCACCGAAAGCGTCTCGAAAACCGACCTGCGACGCATCGCCGATGCGGAGAACGCCCGCCGCGCCACCGCCGGCGAAGCCTGCCCCGAACTGCTGGTCTACGAGGACCAGGGCTCGGGCGCCTTCATGCACCTCGACGTGTTCGGCGAATACGCCGAGCCCACGGTGCGCGAATCGCTTGCCGAAGGGTGCGACCTAGTCAGCTTCTCGGGCGATAAGCTGCTCGGCGGCCCCCAGGCAGGCATCGTGGTGGGCCGAAAGGAATACATCGACCGCTTGAAGAAGCATCCGCTCGCCCGCGCGCTGCGCCTGGACAAGATGACGCTCGCCGCCCTTGAGGCTACGCTGCGCCTGTATCTGGACCCCGAGGACGCGCTTCGCCGCATCCCCACCCTGCGCATGCTCACCGAGGATGCCGAAACGGTGCGCGAACGCGCCGAGGCGCTGATGGCGGCCCTGGCCGAGCGCGTGACCCCCGAGCAGGCGCAGCTGGAAATCGTCGAGGAAACGGGCCGTGCGGGCGGGGGGTCGCTTCCCATGTGCGACATCCCCACGTTCTGCGTGCGCATGCGCTTCGAGGCTGGCAACGCGCAAGGCTGCGAGGAGCACCTCCAGCGAAAGCGCGACGTGCCCGTGATCGGGCGCATCAAGCGCGAATGCGTGCTCTTCGATGCACGCACCATCACCGAAGAGGATATCCCTGAGATTGCCAGCGCCGTGGCCAGCTATTTCACGGCCATCGAAGGGCGAAAGGAGTCGTAGCGCGCTATGGCAACCGAATCGAAACGAGACCTGGTGCTCGGGACCGCCGGCCATATCGACCACGGCAAATCCACCCTGGTTCAGGCGCTCACCGGCACCGACCCGGACAGGTTGAGCGAGGAGAAGCAGCGCGGCATCACCATCGAGCTCGGCTTCGCTCAGCTTGAGCTGCCCGACGGAAGCGCCATGGGCGTGGTCGATGTCCCGGGGCACGAGCGCTTCGTGCGCCAGATGATCGCGGGCTCCACCGGCATCGACGCGGCGCTGCTGTGCATCGCCGCCGATGACGGCATCATGCCGCAAACCGAGGAGCATCTTGCGGTCCTGCAGCTTCTGGCCGTGCCCACCTGCGTGGTGGCGTTGACGAAATGCGATCTGGTGGACGAAGAATGGGCGCTGTTCATGGAAGACGAGGTGCGCACGCGCCTGGCATCGACGCCGTATGCCCAAGCCGCCATCGTGCCCGTCTCAGCCCGAACCGGGCAGGGCTTGGAGGAGCTGCGGGATGCCATACAGCTTGCCGCCCGCGCCACCGCCGGCCGAGCCGGGCAGGAAGCGATGCGCCTGCCCGTGGACCGCAGCTTCACCATCAGGGGCGCGGGGACCGTTGTCACGGGCACGCTTTGGAGCGGTATCGCGCACGTTGGCGACGAGGTGGAAGTGCTGCCCTCGGGCCTGCGCACCCGTATCCGCGGCATCCAGGTGCATGGGCAGGCGGTGGAGCAGGCAGCGTCAGGACACCGCACCGCGCTGAACCTGAACGCCGTGACCACCGACGACGTGCGGCTAGGCAGCTTCATCTGCACTCCCAACGCCGTCACGCCCACCGACCACTTCGATGCCGACATCACCTACCTGGGCATCCCCGGTCAGGACAAGCCGCTGGAAACCGGATGCCGCGTCCACGTTGCGCACGGTACCACGGAATGCATCGGCCGCGTGCTGCTCATGGATGGCGTGAAGAGCATTTCCCGTGGTCAAACGGCTGCAGCGCAGATTCGAACCGAAAGCGATGTACCGGTTGCATACGGTGACCGGTTCGTCATCCGCTCATACTCCCCCGTCCACGTGATCGGCGGCGGCGTGGTGCTGCGCGCCCACCCGAAGCGCACCACCACGGTAACCCAGGCGGACCGCACGCTGCTCGACGCGCTTCGCTCGGGCGATGGCGCAAAGGCGGTCCAAGCCGCTTTCGATGCCGCCGAGTTCCCTGCGACGCCCGCCGATATCGCCCATGCAACCGGGCTTTCCCTTGCGCAAACCGCAGATGAGCTTGAAGCGCTCGCCGAACGCGGCACCGCCGAGAAGCTGCCCGGGGCCGCAGGCGCGAACATCCGGTTCGCAACAAAACGCATGCTGCAGAAGCTTTCGGGGGCGATCGAGAACGCGCTGCTTCGCTACCATAGCGCAAACCCCGCCGTAACCGGCATGTCGAAAGAGGCGCTACGCCAAGCCTGCATGCCCCGCTGCGCGCCCGACGCATTCGATGCGGTGCTTGCACGCGCATGCGCGGAAGGCAAAGCCGTGGCCGATGGCGGCATGATAAGCCACCCGCAAGCCGGCGCCGGCGCCCGGAAGCTGGAGGAAGGCAACGCTGAGAAGCTGGCCGAGCTGCTAGCTGCGGCGGGCCCGAAACCGCCTACGGTTGCCGACCTGCTCAAGCAAGCAGACCTTGCGCCGAAGCAGGGTTACAAGGCGCTCGGGCTGCTGGAGAAGCAAGGCCAGGCCATCAAAGCCAGCGAGGAGTTCTACTTCGACGCCGCCGCGCTTGACGCACTCGAGCACGCCGTGCGAGCCGCATTGGCAAACGGCCCCGCTTCCGCTGCCGACCTCAAGGACGCCATGGGCCTGAGCCGCAAGCACGCCATCCCCGTGCTCGAGCACTTCGACGACACGGGTGTCACACGCCGCATCGGCGACGCACGCGAGCTGGCAAACTAAGCAAAATACGCCGATCGGAGCAGCGATAAACCGATTGAACGGCCCTTCCGAAGAGCACGAACCCCTGTTCTAACGCACGATTCGCGAACTCAAAACGCCTCCCTTCCGCTAGACATGGAAGGGAGGCGTTGTTGCTTTCAGGCGAACGAAAAAGAGGCATCAGCCTGCGCTGACGCCTCAAAATCAGACACGCTATTTTGTCCTATAAGCCAGGTCCGCCTCATCAACCCGCAATCGCCCCGCAAGCGAAAGCCGACAATATAAAAAGGAGCCCTAGAAGGCTCCTTTTTGCGTCAAATATGGCGGAGACGCGTGCGAATCGAACACACCCGAGACGTTCTGCGCGCCTCACAACGGCTTTGAAGGCCGCGGGGCCCACCAGGACCCATCCATCTCCACGTGATTTCATCATGTATTGTACCCGAACCGTAATCTGAAGCGGCCTTATTCGATAAACGGCGCGTTATTTCCAAAAATTGGTTGGATAGCAATAGCAAATACTAGGATTCACGTAGAAACAGGATGCCTATCAGCGTGAGCACAGCGAACGCGGCACCCGCCATGCACGCTGCCGCAATCACCCGTTGTTTGAGCGAAGGCCGTTCAAACCACGTGAACAGCTTCTCCAGCGGCCGAGTGTCGATGAGCAACGGGATCGTCCAGTCCATGGCCAGCCACACGCACACATACGACACCGCACAAGCGACCGCAGGCAAACGAGCCATGTCCCCTTGCGGGTTCATGCCGGAGGCGACGCACGCGAAGGCCATGACCGCGCCCCAGGCGGCCAGCAGGATATCCCATGCCACCCCCACGCCTAACGGCAAGCGGTGCGCGATGCCGGACCAAAACCCCCACAGCCATCGAAAGGCGGCTTCTGCACCACGCGCAAAAGCCTTGGATCTTCCCCGCTCTTTGGCGTCACGCAACGTTAATGTATCAGGCGCTGCAGACGACAAAGCCGGCTCTGCCGCACCAGGCGTGACGCCGGCGAGATTAGAATCAGCGGCATGCCCAGCGTTGCCGGACCGTAAAGCACCATCCATTCGGAGACCAGGCTGGAATCCGGGACCTTGCGCGCAACCTGCTTCGGAAGCCGAATCGCCACGCGGAACATAGCCAGCGCCCCGCACACAACCCGTATCAGCAGCAAAAGATCCCCGTTGAAAATCGACGGGGCACCCGATCGCGTACATGAACGACGCGCGCATCGCTCCCACCGACCCGAACCGATCGGCAGGGTCGAACGCGGTCGCCTGGGCCACCACGTCGCGCACCGATTGGGGAACCCCATACACGCGCAGGCGATCTTGAACCGTCGCGGGAACGGGGGTCTCCTCGCACAGCAGGTAGAACAGCAACATGCCCAGCGCATAGACATCGCTGCGCACATCGGTCTGACCGTAGCCGAACTGCTCGGGCGGCGCATACGCACGCGTGCCGAAATGGCTTGTGTCGCACACGGCATCCTTGTCAAAGGTGCGGGCGATGCCTAGGTCTATCACCAAGACCGTGTCACCCTCCACCATAAAGTTCGACGGCTTGATATCGCGATGGATAAGCGGCGGATCGAAACGGCCATGCAGCTCGGCGATGGCATCGCATATGCCGGGGAACAGCCGCTTGGCCGCATCAAGGGACGGCCCGGTTTCGTAGAGCTCGTCGGCAAGCGTGCGCCCGGGCACGAACTCCATCACCACCGCATCCTGCTCACCCAATGAATAGCAATCTATGATGCGCGGCAGGTGCAGGAACCGTTTCCCCTGCCGCTGCGCTGCCAGCACCCGCCCGTACGCGCTGCCCAACCCCGATTCGGCTTCGAACACCTTGCGCACGTAGGGACCCTGCTCGGCACCGTTAGCCCCGACGAAGAACACGCGCTCCGTGCGCTCGAGATGACCTTCCTTCAAAACCGCATCGACGCGATAGCACTCATCGCGAGCAAGGCTTTCCAGATGTTGTTGCAGGGATCCTTTCATAACGATGACGATGGTAGCAGATACGCAAGCTCGCCAATGCCCGCATGTCGCTAACGGGACCGGAATGACAATGCCTCCCGACGCCGCCAGCTACTCGGTGATGGTGTCCTCGTGGAAGGCGTACAGCTGCTCATCGACGGTTTGCAGCGTTTCGCCATGATCGATGCAGAAGATGATGATGGCATCGCGGCGGTTCTTGCAATACAGCTCGTTGCAGCCGCCCGCTTGCAACAGGCGATTCGTCTCGCGCAGCGACAGCTTCATGGCGAAGGCCAGCTGCAGCAGCTTGTTGCGCGACGGGTTGCGCTGGCCGACGAAGATCTGATACCCGAACGTGGGGTTGATGCCCGCCCGGCGCACCACCTCGGGACGCCTCAAGCCGCGCTCGTCGAGCAGCTGCTGAAGATAATCGGGCAGGCTGCGGCACGCAAGCTTGTGCTTGCTGGCGAATGCGGCAGGGTCAGGAGAATCGAGCAGCTCGTTGAGCAGGTCCTCGGTCATGGGTTCTTTCACTCGCCGCTTCCTTCTGCGCTTCGCCGGTTTTCGTTTCCTTGGTTCCATAGTAGCAAAGAAATGCCCATCGGATACAGACGCGGCCGCCCGACCCGATGGGCACGACTTTTCGCGAAGCTTAGACGATGTTCCAGGAGACATCCGAACCGCGGCCGAGGAAGGCGTTTTCATACAGCACCTTCACCACATCGCCTTCGAAGTACAGATTGCCCGAAACCGTGCCGCCTGCGGCAAGGGTGCCGGAATGCAACTCGTTGTCGCCGTCGGTGTAGAACGCTTGCGAGCGCTGGGCGCCCTGGGCATCCTCAGCCTTCCAATCATAGGGATTGAACGACGCCTGGCTGTTGCCGTTGTTCTGATAGGTCACGCTCACCTGCGTGATAGGCTTTCCATCGTAGCTCTGAAGCCCGGTGACCACGTCGTCCACCGTGAGCACGAGGCCGTTCTTCAACGTTATGGAATTGCCCGCCGCCGTTGTCTGGCTGTTGTCGGCGGCTTCATCGGAAGCAGGGGCGGTAGTTGCAGGCTGCTCGTTTGCCGGCTGCGGCGCCACCGAGGTGCCGGAGAAGACATCATCGATAGTGGAGCTGTACATGCTTTGCGTGGCCAGCACCACGGCGAATGCGATGACGTTCATCACCACGCCGGCAATGGACAGGCCCTTGCCCGACTTCCTCCCCTTCACGCACGCGATCATGCCGATGAGCGCGAGAACAAAGCCGATTACGGCAAGCAAAGCCGAGAAATTGTTGATGATGGGCAGAAACGATGTCGCTAAAGCGATGATCCCCAGAACGAAGCCGGCGATTCCCAGCCCCGATTTCGACGGCTGTACCAGCGGCGAGGCTTGCACGGTGTTGGTTTCCATGAGCATTCCCTTTCCCTAAACGATGCACTGACGTGCTGAAACGATATCAATGCTAAGGAAAGGCCCTTGTGATTTCATTAGCTGGCAGCTACGATTCCGAAACCTTTTCGGTGAAAAGGGAAGGCGGCCACAAGCGAACGAAGCAAAACCCTCTCACCGAAAGGGAAAAGCTACCGCATATGAAACAACGAAACCCAACCGGTAACCATCGGTTACCGGTTGGGTTTCGAATCGGTTTACAGGACCCGGACTATCGAGCATCTCGCGATATCGAGCGCGGCTTGCACCCGCAAACCCGGGCTATCGCGATGCTTTGAACCATAAAACGAGAATATAGCCTGCATCCCCCGACACGGCACGGCACGGCACGGCACGGCACGGCACGGCACGGCACGCCATGCACAGATCATGCATGCGCGCACAGCTAGGCAGCATCAAGCGCGGATCGCACCTGCATCCCCGGCACCCCACGCCAAGCGCGCCTCGCGCCCATGCGATTAACCTGCGATGTCAGTCGCAGACTATGCCTGGACACCCAGCTCCAGGGCGCGCAGGTTGCCTGCCAGCTTGTCCTTCTTACGCGCCGGGACCACGGCGGCCACAGCCGCGCGAATGGTCTCCTCGCTGCAGAAGCGGGTTTCGGCGAACAGCTTGCCCACCAAGATGACGTTGGCAAGGCCCTTCAGGCCCGCCTCCTCGGCGAGGGCCGTGGCGGGCACGGCGCACACCGTGACGCTGGGCATATCCGGGATGCGAGGCACAAGCGTGCTGTCGACGATCACCAAGCCGCCGGGCTGCACGCTATGCTCGAACTTGTCGAGCGACGGCTGGTTCATGACCACCAGCACGTCGGGGTTGAGCACGAGCGGGCTTCCGATGGGGTCGTCGGAGATGCACACGCTGCAGTTGGCGGTGCCGCCGCGCATCTCGGGCCCGTAGCTGGGAAGCCAGGAAAGCTCGCGGTCCTCAAGCAGGCCGGCGTTGGCGATGATCTTGCCGGCGAACAAGATGCCCTGGCCGCCGAACCCGGCGAGCACGGCCTGCATGCAACGTTTCGGTTCGCTCATCGCGCACCCTCCTTGCCCTCGGCGCGTTTCTCGGGATGGGCGACCGGGCAGTCGGCGTTGCGCGCGGCAGCAGCCTGCGCCGCATCAGCGAACCCATCGGACACCACATCGCGATACACGCCCAGCGGATAATACGGCAGCATGTTCTCGCGCATCCACGCAAAGCTGTCCTGCGGCGTGAGGCCCCAGTTTGTGGGGCACGTGGACACCACTTCCACCATCGAATAGCCGATGCCGTCGATCTGGTTCTGGAACGCCTTCTTGATGGCGCGCTTGGCCTGGCGCACATGCTTGGGCGTGTCCACGGTCACGCGCTCCAGATATGCCGGGCCGTCAAGGCTGCTCAGCAGCTCGCACACGCGCACCGGGTAGCCGGCGGTGGAGACGTCGCGGCCATAGGGGCTGGTCTGCGTCACCTGGTTCGGCAAGCTGGTGGGAGCCATCTGCCCGCCGGTCATGCCGTAGATGGCGTTGTTGATGAAGATAACGGTGATATGCTCGCCGCGCGTAGCCGCATGCACGGTCTCGGCCATGCCGATGGAGGCAAGGTCGCCATCGCCTTGATAGGCGAACACCACGTTGTCCGGCAGCACGCGCTTGACGCCCGTGGCAACCGCCGGGGCGCGGCCATGCGCCGCCTCGATCATGTCGCAGCCGAAGAAGTCCGGAGCGGTGACGGCGCAGCCCACCGGCGCGACGCCGACGGTGCGGCCTTCGATATCAAGCTCGTCGATGACCTCGGCGACCAAACGGTGCACGATGCCGTGCGGGCAACCCGGGCAGTAGTTCGTGACCACGGGAAGCAACGACTTCGGACGCGAGAACACCACGCGGCCTTCGCCCTGTTTCTGCTCAGCCATGTTATTCACCACCCTTCCCCGCAAGCTTGCGGATCGCGCCCAGCACCTCATCGGGCGTGGGGATGATGCCTCCCGTGCGTCCGAAGAACTCCACGGGGACGCGGCCGTTGACCGCCAGGCGCACATCATCGACCATCTGGCCCATGTTCATCTCCACCGACAAGAACGCCTTCGCACGCCCCATGCAGCCTTCGATGGCGTCCACAGGGA
The DNA here is from genome assembly GCF_003474385.1 of Eggerthella sp. AM16-19. NCBI lineage: Bacteria > Bacillati > Actinomycetota > Coriobacteriia > Eggerthellales > Eggerthellaceae > Eggerthella > Eggerthella sp. AM16-19. Next base: position 88,086 of record NZ_QUCY01000001.1, on the reverse strand, counting down.
ACGGCCAGAGCGTGATGGGGCGCAAAAGACCTGCCTTGATGCCCTCGGCACGGGCGCGCACGACCGCCGAATGCGCGATGCGCGCGGTGGCGCCAAAGGACACGAGCACGATGTCGGCGTCCTCGCACATGAACGTCTCGGCACGCTGCTCGCGGGCCTTCACCGTCTCATAGCGCTCGAAACGCTCGATGTTCAGGCGCTCGAGCTCGTCTGCCGTCAGGTAGAGCGAGTCCACGATGTTGTGCTTGCGCTCGCCCTTATGACCGGTGGTGGCCCAAGGCTTTTCCAGCAGCTGCTCCACGCGCTCGGGAAGCACGACGGGCTCCATCATCTGGCCAAGCATGCCGTCGGAGAGGATCATGGCGGGCATGCGGTACTCGTCGGCCTTCTCAAAGGCCAGGTACGCCAGATCGGCCATCTCCTGGACGGTGGAAGGAGCGAACACGAGCACCTGGAAATCGCCATGGCCCATAGCGCGGGTGGCCTGCCAGTAGTCGGATTGAGAAGGCTGGATGCCGCCAAGGCCCGGGCCGCCGCGCTGCACGTTGACGATGACGCCGGGAAGGTCGGCGCCCGCCATATACGAGACGCCCTCGCCCTTAAGCGACACGCCCGGCGAAGACGACGAGGTCATGACGCGCGCGCCGGCCGACGATGCGCCGTAGACCATGTTGATAGCCGCGATCTCGCTTTCGGCCTGCAGATACGTGCCGCCTTCCTTGGGCATGCGCTTGGCCATGTAAGCGGCAACCTCGGTCTGCGGCGTGATGGGATAGCCGAAGAAGAAACGGCATCCTGCGCGGATGGCCGCTTCGGCCATGGCCTCGTTGCCCTTCATGAGCACCTTTTCCTGAGACATCAGCGCATCACCTCGATCGCAACGTCAGGGCACATAAGCGCGCACGAGCAGCAGCCCGTGCACTTGGACGCATCGATCAGCCGGGCCGGATGATAGCCCTTCGCCGTGATGCGGGAACGGTCAAGCTCGATGATATGGGCCGGGCATGCGTCCACGCACAACCCGCAGCCCTTGCAGAAACCGTCATCGACCGTTATCGCTGCCATGAGCCTTCCTTTCTCGTCTGAGCCGGCCCAAAAAGGCCGGCATATGGTTATCGAACACTCCCCCGAAAACGCTCCTTGAACAGAGGCATGGCCCAGTCCGAATCCACCGGAGCGGACTTTGCCCTTACTCCCAGGGTTTTCTCACATACACCGAAACAGGATAGCGCACACCGGGGATATCGGCATCTTCGAGCATACGACGGGGCACCGCGGAAAACGCCAGGGGCAAACCGGCCAGCGCGGCGACCTCCTGCGCGAATCCGACGCCGCGGCTGAGCACTTCACCGTCGGTGAAGTCGGCCAGGTGCGTGTTGTTCGCAACCGCGGTGGCATGCAGGTGGCTGGCCGCCTCGATCTCTCGGAGCACGGAAAGCGCTTCGTGCGCATCGTGCGTGAGGTTGCGGCTGCGGTTCACTACGTACAGCAAGTCGTAATCCCCCTCGGCGATGCCGCCTGCAAACCTGCCGAGCGCCGTGGCGCCGGCATCGTCGCCGCCCGCATCGACGATCAGCAGCCTTCCCCGTTCCCCGCGCGTCCAATCCAAGGCGGCCGAAACCTGCCCGGAGATGGCGGGCGCATCGAGCGTGGTCCCCGCATACCGCGGGGCGATCACCTGCACGCCGGCATCCTCGAGAAGACACCGGTAGTCGCTGCTGCGGAAATACGGGTTGACGATATCCAAGTCGGCAACCCGCACTTCCATGCCAGCATCCCGGGCATCAAGGGCCAGGTTGATGGCCAGATTGGTCTTTCCGACCCCATAATGCCCCGTGATGACGGTCACTGATTTTAACCGTTTTACATCGAACTCGCTCACGGCCTCACCTACACCAAGCCCTCGGGCACCTTGGTCTTCGGCGTGCCCTCCTGGCTTTCGTCAGCCTCGCGGATGGCCGCTCGGCGGATCTTGCCGTTAACGGTCTTGGGAAGAGCATCGACGAACTCCACAATGCGGGGATATTTGTACGGCGCCGTGCGCTGCTTGACCCATTGCTGCAGCTCGCGCACGAGCACCTCGGAACCCTCGAAACCTTCCGCGAGCACCACGGTGGCCTTGACCGCCTTGCCGCGCACGGGGTCGGGCACGCCGGTGACGGCGCATTCGCGCACGGCCTCATGCTCGAGCAGCACGCTTTCGATCTCAAAGGGACCGATGCGATATCCCGACGACTTGATGACGTCGTCGTTGCGGCCGACGTACCACAGGTAACCGTCCTCATCGACCCAGGCGGTGTCGCCGGTGTGATACCAACCGTCGTACACGGCAGCTTCGGTCTTCTCGGGATTGCGGTAGTACTCCAGCATGATACCCGGAGCCTTCTCGTGCACATCGATGCAGATCTCGCCCGTCTCTCCGACGTCGCAGCGGCTACCGTCGCCGCGCTGCACCTCGATGGTGAACGCCGGCGAAGGATGGCCCATCGAGCCGGGCTTGGGCACCGCATGTGTGAGGTTGGCTACCGTCAGCGGCGTCTCCGTCTGGCCGAAGCCCTCGAAGATGGTCAGCCCCGTATGCTCCTTCCAAAAGTCGAACAGGTCGGGGTTGAGCGCCTCGCCGGCGGTGGTGCAATACGTGAGCGTGCTCAAATCGTGGGCATCCACGTCGGCCTGCATCATCATGCGGTACATGGTGGGCGGGCAGCACAGCGTGGTGACTCCGTAGCGAGGGATCAGATCCAAGATCTCATCGGCATGAAAGCGATCGAAATCGTACGTGAGCACGCAGGCCTCCATAAGCCACTGGCCGTAATACTTGCCCCATACCGCCTTGCCCCACCCGGTATCGGCGATGGTCAGATGCAGCCCGTCGGGTTTGACGTTGTGCCAGTGCTTAGCCGTGACCAGGTGCGCCAAGGCATAGTAGGAATCATGCAGCACCATCTTGGGGTTGCCGGAGGTGCCGGAGGAGAAGTACATGAGCATAGGGTCGCCGACATGGGTTTCCACATGCGAGAAGCCCTCATCGGCGTTGCGCACGCCGGTGTTGAAGTCGTGCCAACCCGGGCGCTGCGCGGGAACGGCGCACACACCCTCGGGGCCGGAGAGCGCCGCACCCACCGGGCCGTCGGTTGCCAGCCAGTTGCCATCCGCATCCTGCTCGGTCAAACCGCCGCCGGCCCCGTTGACCAGGAACAGGTGCTCAACCGAGGGGCACTGATCGATCACGTTGTCCACCACCTGCGCGATGGTGCCGACGGAAGTGCAGATAACGGCCTTGATGGACGCGCCGTTCAAACGATACTCCAGGTCATGCTCTTTGAGCATGAACGTGGCCGGTACCATGACGGCGCCAAGCTTCGCAAGGGCGGTGGCCACGAACCAGAACTGATAATGACGGCGCAAGATCACCATGACCATGTCGCCCTTGCCCACGCCGTGGGCGGCAAGGTAGTCCGCCGTTTTATCCGACCAACGCTTCATATCGGCGAACGTGAACAGGTGCTCCTCGCCTTCGGGGTTGCACCACATCATGGCACGGCGGTCAGGGTCGTTCTCCGCGATGTCGTCCACCACGTCGTAGCCGAAATTGAAGGTATCGGGGCACTTCACCTTGAAATCGGTGAGCACGCCCTGCTCGTCGTAGGTTTCCTCGCAGTAACGCAGATTGATATTTCTCATGGTGTTGCCGGACTTCCTTGAAATTTGGTGCGCGGAACCGGACCGCGCACGATGCGGTCGATATGAAGGTTGGTTTTCGGCAAGCAACCCTAGGCGGGCGCTTGCCTAGATAATGTCTTCCTTCGCCTTCAGAACGACAGCCAGGAATTTGCACGGTGCGCCATCGATGGCGATCATGCCGTGCCCACGTCCGGAATCGTAAAGCAGCATGTCGCCAGGGCCAAGCTCCTCAGTATGCTCCTCGTACTGGAAGCGCATGCGGCCTTCCAGGATGTAATCAAGCTCCTGCCCGGCGTGATACGACAGATGGATGGGCTTATCCTGCAGCTCGGGACGGTAATCGGCGGTGACGAAGAACGGCTCGCACAGCTTGTTGCGATAGTGCGGGGCCTTGTGCAGGTACTCAAGGCCGCTGCGACGCTTGACGGCCAAGCCCTCATCGGCGCGCGTAAGGGTGTAGCCCGTCAGGTGCGGGGTTTCGCCGGTGAGCAGCTCGATAGGGTCGACGCCGAGATTCGCCGCGCATTTATACAGGAAGGTGAATGAAAGCTCCTCCGCCCCCGATTCCTGCGCCTGATACTCCGCCAGGCTGCGACCGGTGGCATCGGCCATCTCCTGCATGGTCAGGCCCATATCCTCGCGCAGCGCACGGATCCTGTTCGCCACCTCTTGATAGTTCGGCTCCATGTAAACCTGACCTCCTCACATGCAATTATCTCAACTTCATAGTAAATGGATGGTACGCGCGAAACTGTTTCCAATATGTTTCATGCCGGCGAAGAAGCCCTCGCCGGCATGAAAACGGGGTATGAGATTACTCTTGCGGCTTGCGAACGAAGCGCACGGCGAAGTGCGCATCGGACGAGCCAGGGGCAAGGCGGGTTGCAAGGCAGTTGCGGCCGCACAGCTGGTCGAGCGTGAAGCCGGCGCCCTCCTCGCTTTCCAGGAAGGCCTTCACCACGCCGGCGTTCTCCTCGCGCGTGACCGTGCACGTGGAGTATGCCAGCGCACCGCCCGGGGCCACGTGGCCCGCCGCGGCCTTGAGCATGCCCAGCTGGGTTTCCACGAAACCTGCCAGGTCCTCCTCGCTCGTACGCCAGCGGATCTCGGGGTGTCGGCGAAGCGTGCCCATGCCCGAGCACGGGGCGTCCACGAAGATGAACGAGAACATGCGATCGGGCATGATGTTGTCAAGCTCGAGCGCATTGCCGGTGAAGGCCTCGGTCACCACGACGCCGTACTGCTCGGCGCGCTTCTCGAGCAGGCGCGTCTTGTAGGCGTGGTTGTCGATGGTGACGTACTCCTCGATCTGCGACCCGTACTTGCGGCAGGCGTTGGACTGCAGCAGGATGGTCTTCGTGGCGCGGCCGGCGCCGATCTCGAGCACGCTTTCGGGCTTCTCATCGGGAAGCACGTTGGTGGCCACCATCTGCGCAGCGGCGTCGGAGACCAAGATCTTGCCCTGGTCGAGCTGGCGCGCAAGCGCGGGCACCAGCAGGGCACGGCTTTCGGGCACGCGCAGGCAGCCCTGCACGTTCATGTCGCCGAGCGCCACCGGCTGCACTTCCTCTTCCGCACGCTCAAAGGCCTTGAGCACGTGATCGTCGTCCACCTTGCAGGCGTTGACGGCCACATACAGCGGGGCCTGCTCGTTGGACGCACGCATGAACTCGATGGCGGCCTGCGGGCCCATCTCCTCCATGAGCTTTTTGGCCATCCACGTGGGGAACGCCTGGGTGCGGGCGAGCGCATCAAGGTCGGTTGCCGGGTTGCCGAACGGGAAATCGATGCGCAGGCGCACGATCTTGTGCAGCACGGCATTGGCCACGCGAGCCGCAGGGCCCGGGCTGAACGACTTCACCATCTCGACGCCCTGGTCGACGGCCGCATGGGCCTCCTTGCCCAGGAAAATGAGCTCGTAGGTGGAGATCTGCAGCGCATCGCGCGTCTCGCGGAAGATGTCCTCGGGCGTGTCGAGCGCGCGGTCGATGATCTCGTCGAGCGTGCCGCGGGCGCTCACCGTGCCGAGCGCGAGCAGCGTGGCGAACGCGCGGTCCTCAACCGACATGGTGGACTTGTCGATCACCTGGGCGATGACGTCCTGCGCGAACGCGTTGCGCTCGCGGACGGTGCGCACCACGTCGAGCGCCGCCAAGCGGGCGGGCGTTGCATTGGACTTGCGACGCGGGCGCGCCGGCTTGGCAGAACCGCGGAAGCCGCCCTTTTCGCCGCCGCGCGATACGCCCTGAGCGCCCTGCTCAGGCTTGCGACGCGGGTCGCGAGCGGTGTTGCGGCCGCGGAAATCGGGCTTCGGCTCGCGCGCGGGGCGATCGGAGCCGGCATGCCGCGCGGCCTCGGGGCGCTGACCGCCCTCGGTGCCCTCGCGCCTGAAATCGCGCTTCGGGCCGCGGTCTCCCTTATAGCCACCACGACGATCATCGCGGCCGCCGTTGTAGCCGCCGCGGCGCTCGTCGCGGCCACCGTTGCCACGATACTCGCGCTTCTCGCCGTCGCGTCCACCCTGTCCGCGGAAGTCGAGCTTCTCGCCGTCACGGCCGCGATATCCGCCCTTTCCGCCATCGCGGCGCTGGCCATCGCGGCCGCCCTGACCGCGATTGCCGCCACGACGGTCGTTGCGACCGCCGAAGCCGCCTTTGCCGCCGTCGCGGCGCGGGCCGCCCTGACGATTGCCGTGGCCGCCGTGCTGGCCGCCCTTTCGATAACCGCCGTTGCCGCCTTCGCGGCGCTGACGCGGCGCGCCTTCGTTGTTATGCTGTTCAGCCACGCGGGCCCTCCCAAGTCTTGGTGTCTTCCTTGATTCCCTGAATGCCTGCGGCAAACGCCTTTGCCGCCATGGCCGCCTTACCGGCGGGTTTCACTTCCATAAGCTCTATCACGCCGTCCGCAGCGCCCAGGTACAAACGCTTTGCGGCGAATCGCACGCTACCGGGTTCCACGCCCTCACAAACCGCATCCGTCTGATCGGCGGGCGCCGGACGCGCAGCAAGCACGGTGACGTCCTTGCCGGCGATGGTGGCATGCGCAGGGTGCGCCGCGCTTGACGCGCGAACTTTGCGACACGCCTGCTCCACCGTGTCGGCCGGGCTGAGCGAAAGCTCGTCTTTGCCGATCTTCTCGGCGTACGTGACATGCTCCTCATCCTGGCGCGTCCAGCGGATACATCCCGCCTCCAGCTGCGTCAACGCCGTGAGCAACGCGTGCGCGCCCAGGTCGGCGAGCAGGTCGGTGAGCAGCGCTACATCCTTGTCGCCCACCTCAAGCGATCGGCACACGCAGTAATCGCCCGTGTCAAGCCCTTCCTCCATGCGCATGATGCACACGCCGGCCTCTTCGTCGCCGGACAGGATGGCGCGCTCGATGGGAGCGGCGCCGCGCCAGCGCGGCAGCAGCGAGGCGTGCACGTTCAAGCAGCCATGCTTGGGGATGGACAGCACCTCGGCAGGAAGCAGCATGCCGTAGGCAGCCACGCAGATGACATCGGGCTCGAGCGCCGCTAGCGCTTGCTGCTCGTCGGCGTTGCGCAGCGTTTTCGGCGTGAACACGGGGATGCTGCGCTCACACGCCTCCACCTTCACCGGGCTGGGCACCAACTGCTTGCCGCGGCCGCGCACGGCGTCGGGACGCGTGTAGACGGCCACCACATCGTGCTGCGAGGCAAGCTCGGAGAGCACCGATGCGGCGAAGTCGGGCGTGCCCATGAATACGATGCGCATACCCCCTACGCCTCCACCGAAGTCTCGCCGGGACGCGCACCGGCTGCCAGGGCGCGCTCGTAATCCTCAAGGGCCTTCAGACGGACCATCGGCTCGGCGCGCTCGAACATGGTGACGCCGTCAAGATGGTCGGTCTCGTGCTGCAGGCAGCGACCGAGCAGCCCGTCGCCCTCGATCTCCCAAAGCTGGCCGTCAAGGTCGTAGTAGCGGCAGCGCGCGAACGGTGGACGCGCGATGGGCACGGAGATGCCGGGGATGGAAAGACAGCCCTCGTCCTCCGCGACCGGCTCGCCCTCGCGGGCGACGATGACGGGGTTGAGCATGACGATGGGCTCGCGGGCGCCGTCCTCCTGGTCGCAGTCGATGACCACAAGACGCTTGAGCACGCCCACCTGGGGCGCGGCCAGGCCGCAGCCGGCGTTCTTGTACATGACATGCGCCATCTGCTTGGCCAGGCGCTTCAGACTCTTGTCATTGAAATCGCAGGGCTCGCATACCGTGTTGAGCAACGGGTCGGGCGATTGCACGATTGAAAGCATATGCATTTCCTTTAGCGGGTAGGTATGGTTGGCGGCGGGTGCGCGATACGCCCGCCTTTCTATTCTGATTATTGTGACATGCACGCGCAAAGAACGCCCTTGCGGGCGCAAAGTTCCACAAAACCCCTGCTCGGCATGAATGGGAAGCGCAAGACCTATCTGCTTGAGGCGGCGCTTTCGGCATGGGCTCTTTTGCGGGCGGTGAGCTCGCGCTGCATGGCCGCCACCGTCTGGAACATAAGCTCGTAGTCCTCGGCCGACATGGAGCCGGGAGCAGACATCTGCGCACGCATGGCGGCAACGGCCTCCTCGGCATCGCCGATGGAAAGCTCCTCGACCAAAAACGCCGCCAAGTCCTCGGGCACCGCCGATTCGTGAACGCCCCTTGTCAGGAAGCCCGCCGCACGGGGCTCGGCCATGCTTGCCGCGCCCACGATGGCCGCCGGGGAAGCGGCGGGATCGTCTGCCAAGGTGTCGAGCATGCTGGCGGACACGGCTGCGCACGCCGGATCGTGCCACTGCACCGAGGCAAGGGCGTCGGCGTGGACCAGGGCAAGATCGGTGCGGGCGGCGCACAGCGCCAGCAGCTGGCGCTCGAACCTGCGCCGGTTCATCTCCGACTGGGGCAGGCGGCGACGCACCGGGGGCGCGGAAACGCCATGATCGGCGCGGCCGTCGGCTGCGGGCGCTTCCGCATCGAAGACGCGCGGCGGCTTGAGGGCCGCCAGCTGCTCCAACACGTCCTTCTCGTCCGCGCGGGCGCGGCTGGCGATCTGCCGTGCGTAGTCTTTCGCGAGCAGCGAATCCTTGATGGGCGCCAGAACGCTGAGCGCATCGGCGACGGCGTCGGAGCGGCCTTCGGCACGCGAAAGGTCCCAGTTTCCCAACCTTCGGTCGATGCCGTATTCCAGCAAAGGCTTCGCCTGGTCGATCAGGGCCTGCAGCTCCTGGCCGCCGTGAGCGTCGATGAACTCGGCGGGATCGAGGTTATCGGGCAGCGTGACGGCGAACAGGTCGATGCGGGCGGCGCCGGCCTCGGGCGTCATGGAGGAGTCGATGAACTGCAAAGCGCGATCGGCGGCACGCTGGCCTGCGGCATCGCCGTCGAACAGGTACACGATGCGGTTGCGGGCATGACGCGAGAGCACGCGGATGTGCGTGCGGGTGAGCGCCGTTCCCAAGGTGGCGACCGCATTGCGGATGCCGGCCTCGTGCATGGCGATGACGTCGGTGTAGCCCTCCGATACCACGGCCACGCCCGTGGACGCCATAGCCGCCTTCGCCTTGTCGAGCGCATAGAGCATGCGGCCCTTGTGGAACAGAGGAGTTTCCTGGCTGTTCAGGTACTTCGGCTCGCCTTTGCCGATCACGCGCCCGCCGAAGGCTATGCACTGGCCCTGCTCGTCTTTGATGGGGAACATCACGCGATTGAAGAATCGGTCGCGCACGCGCCCATCGGAGCCGACGACGGCGACGTTTGCCTGGATCATCTCGTTGGATTGGAAGCCCTTCGATGCCAGATGGCGCACAAGCGCGCCTTGTCCAGGCGCGAAGCCGAGCATCCAGGTTTTCGGGATATCGCCGCCCAGCCCGCGCTGCGAAAGGTAGGCGCGTGCGGCGCCGGCCTGCGGGCTTTTGCTACGCATGAGCTGCATATGGAAGAACTCCGCAGCCTCCGCGCACACGGCGCGCAGCCGTGCTTTTGCGCCCTGCCCCATACCAGGTCCGCGTTTCGCCTGGTCATCGGCAATGTCGATATGGGCGCGTTCTGCCAGGTAGCGCACCGCTTCGGGGAACGACAGGTCCTGGGATTTCATGATGAAGGCGAACACGTCGCCGCCTTCCCCGCAGCCGAAGCAATGCCACAGCTGCAGGGCGGGGTCTATCTTGCACGACGGGGTTTTCTCGTTATGGAACGGGCAGCACAGCCAGAAATCGCGACCGCGCTGCTTGACCGGACCCGTCTCGCCCATGATGGCCACCAAGTCGCTGGCCTCGCGAACCTTCTGGATATCCTCATCGCTGATCGCCATGGATGTGACCGAACCCCCGCCTTGTGCCCGTGTTCCCGATTCCGGCCGCGCAAGGGCGTGCCGGTTGCTTTTCTGGGTAAAGTATACCGCATAGAACCTATGTTCCTGTATGTTCAGCGCGTGCGATACAATAAGCCCGTAACATCTCGACATGCGGAAAGGAAGCGCCGTGAGCGAACCCGCATACCTGCAACTTGACCCCGATGTGGAACAGGCCATCGCCGAGAACCTGCGCTGCGGGCGCATGCATCCGCGCAGCTTCCCCGACGAACAGGTGCTGCGCCGCGAGGACAACCCCCACGATGCGGCCACGCTTGCGCGCCCGGCGTTCTCACGCGATATCGACAAGATCATGAACATTCCCGCATATAACCGCTATGCAGGCAAAACGCAGGTATTCAGCCTGGTTGAGAACGACGACATCTGCCGCCGCGGGCTGCACGTGCAGCTTGTCGGGCGCATCGCGCGAAACATCGGGCGGCTGCTGGGATTGAACTGCCAGCTCATCGAGGCGATCGCGCTGGGGCACGATCTGGGGCATACGCCGTTCGGCCACGCCGGGGAGAAGTTCCTGTCGAAGTGCCTGCAAAGCCGCACGGGCCGTTGCTTTCACCACAACGTCCATTCCGTGCGGGTGATGGACCGGCTCTACCCGCGCAACATCAGCCTGCAGGTGCTTGACGGGGCGCTGTGTCATAACGGCGAGTTCGCCCAACAGGTGCTACGCCAAGGCGACACGGAAACGTTTCAGCAGCTCGATAAGCTCGTCGAGACATGCACGCTCGACGAGGCCGCCATCAAGCGCCTCCGCCCCTCCACGCTCGAGGGCTGCGTGGTGCGCCTGGCTGACATGATCGCCTACTTGGGCAAGGACCGCGACGACGCCATCGCCATGGGCGTGCTTGCCTCCCTTGACGGCTTCGAAACCGACGTCATCGGGCGCGATAACGCGCGCATCATCAACAACATCACCGTCGATGTTGTCAACCACAGCTTCGGACAAGACGATATCCGCATGAGCCGCCAGGTTTTCGAGGACGTCAAGCGCGCAAAACGGCAGAACTACGATCGCATCTACGATTGCGAAGGCTGGCGCGCCGGAAGCGGCAACACCGTCGGCGAGATGTTCGAGGACATGTACGACAGGCTTTTGACCGACCTGCAAACCGATGACGAACGGTCACCGGTCATATCGCACCACGCCAAGCAGCTGGCGGCGAAGTCGCGCAGCATCACCGTAAAGGACTACCTTGCGCACACCGATCCCGATCAGGTGGTGGTCGACTACATGGCGTCCATGACCGACCGGTACTTCATGGAGCTGTACCGCTACCTGTTCCCCAGCAGCGAAAAGCACATCTTGGCGCGAGGATACTGCGCCGATCTGCCATCTATCGAAAGGAATGACCAATGAAGTTCGTCATCGCATCCGACCTGCATGGCGGGGCGCCCGCCGTTCGCGCTTTGATGGAACGCATCGACCAGGAAACGCCCGACCGCGTGCTCCTGCTCGGCGACCTGCTCTATCACGGCCCGCGCAACGACCTGCCCGAAGGCTATGCGCCCAAAGAAGTGCTCGCTGCCCTTAACGGCATTGCCGAGCGCATCGTAGCCGTTCGGGGCAATTGCGATGCGGAAGTGGACCAGATGGTGCTCGGTTTCCCCTGCTTAAGCGACTTTTCCCAGGTATGGGCCGACGGGCACCTGCTGCATCTGAGCCATGGGCACCTGGCAGGCAACTCGCCCGATCGGCCGCCGGCGCTGCCGCACGGAAGCGCGTTGCTCACGGGTCACACGCATATCAAGCGCCTTGAGCTCGTCGACGACGTGATGTACGTGAATCCCGGGAGCACCTCCATCCCCAAGGACGGCTGCGCAAGTTATGCCGTATACGAGAACGGCACGTTCGCCCTGAAGACGCTTGACGGGGAAACGTTGCTTGAAGCAGGCTGGGAATAACGAAGGCACGGACTCCGGAGGGGTTCCAAAGCCAGTCCCCAGCGGCTTAGGCTTTATGCAAGCCGTCCGTGTTCTGGGCCGCAGATCGCAGCTGCGACCCTTCCCTTCTTATGCGATTTCAAGGCGCTCGGCTACGATAGCCTTCCGCGCTCCACGGTGTAGGAGGCATCGCAAATGGCAGCCGTTGACGCACGATGGCTCACCAGCACCACCGTCTTGCCCTCTCGAGCATCCAACAGCGCCCGCAACACGGCAGCCTCGTTGAGGCTGTCCAGATTGCTGGTAGGCTCGTCGAGCAAAACGAACGGCGCATTATGCAAGAACATGCGCGCAAGGCCGATGCGCTGGCGCTCGCCGCCCGACAACGTATCACCCAATTCGCCGACCGGCGTGTCCAGGCCTTGCGGAAGACGCGCGATCAAACCGGTCAACGACGCCTTCTCGCAGGCCTCCATGAGCTCCTCGGGGGCAGCATCGGGCTTGGCGAGCGCGATGTTATCCCCCACCGTGCCGGAGAACAGATGCGTCTCCTGCGTCATATAGCCCTCGATGGCGCGCAGGCTGTCCGTGTTCACGCCTCTGATATCCTGCCCGGAAATGCGTATGCAACCGTCGCTTGGATCCCAAAACCGCATGAACAGCTTGCAGAGCGTCGATTTGCCCGAACCGCTCCTGCCGGCTAGATGCACGATCGAGCCAGGCGTCACCTCAAGGGACACGTCCTTGAGCACCGGGCTGCCGCCGTATGAGAAATCGATGTCCTCGGCGGCCGCGCCAGAGAACGAATCTACCTTGCAACCGTCGACGACCTCCCGGGTTTGCGGTTGCTCGTCGAGCAGATCGAGGACGCGCGCTCCGCTTGCGAGCGTCTGCTGCAAGCCGCTGCCAAGGTTCGCAACGGCGATCACCGGGCCGAAAGAAGACATCAGGGCGGCAACGCACACGAACGCCTGCCCGAAATCGATGACGCCCTGCGCGCAGAGCGCGCAGGAAAGCGCGGCCATGGCCACATCGAGCGCAAGAACCAACCCGTTCGTGGCCGCCACGCTGCGCGCCGCACGGCCCTTCAGGCGATGCTCCACCTTCGAAAGCGAATCCATCCGAGCATCAAGCTGCTCGGCTCGCGCATGCTCCTGGCCGAATTGCAGCGTTTCGCGAAGGCCGCGCAAGCTATCGAGCACGAACGAGTTCATGTCGCCAAGGGCATCGCGCAGCTCCCTGCCGCCATTCCCCGCCGCGCGCGACGCAGCCCACGGCGCCACCGCTCCGACCAAGATGTATGCGACGAACGCGCCGATGGCAAGCTGCCAGCAGACGCTGCCGATGAAGGCAATCATGACAGCGCAAACTAACACGGCGATGAGCACCGGGGAGAGGGTATGCGCATAGAACACCTCAAGGAGTTCGACATCCGAGGTCACGAGCGACACCAAGTCGCCTTTGCTTCGACCCTCGAGCTTCGCCGGGGCGAGCGTGCGCAGCTTGCCGAACACGCGATCGCGGACGAGCGCCAAGATTTTGAACGCAAGATAGTGGTTGCACATCTGCTCGCCGTAATGCAAGGGACCGCGCAAAAGGCCGCAGGCGGCGACCAAAGCGATACCCGCGCTCACCCCAAGCGCCGGTTCGAAACCCGCCATTCCCGTGAGCACCAAAGCTGCGCCCACCGTAAGGAAGATCGCGCACAGAAAACCGACGACGCCCAGGATCACCGCGGCGACCATGACCGGCACAAGCGGCTTGACCAGCTTCACCATACGGCACATGATCGAGAGGTTCGACCTACGGCGCGTCTGAGGCTCACCGGAATGTACAACCCCAGGACCGACGCCGGTGCTTTGAGCTTCATCAGCTTCCCCAACGTCGGCAGTGCGCTGCTCAGCACGCGACGCAAACGCCTCAAGCTCCATCTGCCGGCCCCACAGCTTCGCGTACGCCCCATCGGCAGCGCAAAGCTGCTCATGCGACCCGCTCTCGGCTACGCGGCCGTTTTCCAGCACCAAGACGCGATCGGCTTTTGCAACCGACGCCAAACGATGCGAGATCATGATGACGGTGCGGCTTTTCGCCAGCTCATGGATAACGCCGACGATGGCTTGCTCGCTGTCCGCATCCACGTTCGAGGTTGCTTCGTCGAAGATGTAGACGGGGGTATCGTGCAAAAGCGCCCGGGCAAGCGCCAAACGCTGACGCTGCCCGCCAGAGAAGTTGCCGCCCTGCTCGGATACGGGCGCATCAAGCCCGCCCGATGCACGAACGAACCCGTCGATGCGGCAACGCCGCAAAACGTCCCAAAGCTCGTCATCGCTCGCCTGGGGACGCGCCATCAGAAGATTGGAGCGCACCGTTCCGGAGAACAGGTAGCTGGAGAACGGGACGACGGTCACCGTTTGCGCCATGCTTTCACGGGAAACCTCGCCGAGCGGCACACCGCCGATTTCCACATCGCCCTTGAAACCCCGATTGCGCCCGCACAGAATGCCGGCCAACGTGGATTTGCCCGAACCGCTTTCGCCGACGATGCCGGTGAAGCTTCCGGCAGGGGCGGCGAAGTTGACATGGTCGAGCACCGTGCGCTGCCCGTCATAGGAGTAGGAAACATCGCGCACGACGATACCTGCGTGCGCGGGATCGACGCTGCCCGACCCCTGCTTGGGCTCGGGCGCATCAAGGATGGCGAACATCTTCTCAGCTACCGCCATGCCGTTCATAGCCGTATGGAAAAACGAGCCCAGGGCACGCATGGGGATAAAGAACTCCGCCGACAAGAACACCACGCAAAACGCCGCGTAAAAGGGGATCTGCTCATTGGCGAACTGCACCATCGCCGCGATGATGCCCACGGCAGCGCCGCCGAAGGCGAACACGTCCATCACGGTGATGGAGTTGAGCTGCATGGTTAGCAGCCGCATGGTCGCCCTTCGGAAGCTCTCGGCCTGTTCGTTCATCTGGCGGTGACAAGCCTCATCGGCCTGATAGATCTTCAAAGTGGTCAAACCTTGCAGGTTCTCGAGAAACGCGCCGCCAAGATCGGTATAGGCGCCCCAATACCTGCCCATGACGCGCTTGGCGATCTTCTGCACCGCCACGATGGAGATGGGGATAAGCGGTACGCAAACCAACAGGGCCACGGCGGCGGGCAGGCACAGCGGGGCCAGGAACGCGAACACGGTAAGCGGGGCGAGCACGGCGTAAAGCAGCTGCGGAAGGTACTGCCCGAAATAGCTTTCCAGCTGTTCGCAGCCCTCAACGCTGACTTGCACCGCCTCGCTTGTGGCGATGCGCTCGGAATAACCGGGGCCCATGCGCACCAGCTTGTCGTACACCTGGCGGCGAACCGAGCGCTTTGCGGCCGCAGCTGCCGCCACCCCCATGCGCTGCGCGTAGGTCAAGCACACCATGCGCACCGCGATAACGGCAACGCCAGCGCCCAGAAGCATCACGACCCAACCATCGACGGCGACGCCATCGAACAGGCGTTGCAGAAACAGCCCGATAAGAAGCATAAGCACGACGTTCGCCACGAGCGCCGTCCATTGCGCCGCCACGTTGCACAGGTTGTACCGCATAGCCTGCGGCACCATCGATATCAACCGTTTGTTGAACACGGAGCCGATTTCCTTTCAATCCCAAAGTCTGCACGGCGCCGGGATGCGGCGCATCGATCTTGATTCAAACAGTCGAATGGTACCATTGGGAAACTTTGGTAGCCAGAGCAAACTATATGATATCGATTATTGTTACATATGACTAATCTATAGCGCCAAAAAAGCCCAGCATATGCCGGGCTCAGCTATTCGATATACCATTGCAGTCCGAAAATCCGCTGACAGCGCAAGCGTGTTCGGAAGGACTCCCTACCAAGCCCTCCTGTTCTTACGGTGCAACAAGATCAAGCCTTTAAGCGTGAGCTGATCGTCGGCAACCTCGATACGTCGGGAAAGCCCGGCCATGGCCTGAGCGTCATCGCCGGTGGCGACAACGCGCGTTTCGTAGCCAAGTTCGTCCCAAACGGCTTGGATCAGGCCGTCGATACGGGCGACTTCGCCGATGACGATACCCGCCTGCATGGCATCGCGTGTGGATTTGCCGATGATGGTCCGGGGCGTATGCAGCCCGATGACGGGGAGCTGGGCAGCGGCGTCCGCCACCGCACGGGCAGCCAAACGCAAGCCCGGAGCGATAAGCCCACCCTGCACTACGCCCGCATCGTCGATGACCTCAAGCGTGGTTGCGGTCCCGAAGTCAACGACGATAAGCGGGAACCCATACAGCTGCTTTGCAGCCACGCAATCGGCCACACGATCAGCGCCGAAATCTGCAGGGCTGTTCAAATGCAGCTTCAAACCGGATTTCAAACCCGGTCCCACCACTAACGGACGTACGCCGCAAAGCACAGACAACGCCTCTACCCAAGCATCGGTAAGCCCGGGAACCACGGAAGCCACAATGGCATCGCGTACTTGCGCATCATATCCGCGTACCCGCAAAAACGACGTCACGCACAAAAGCGCCTCATCAGCGGTCAAGCGATCAGGAGTGGTCACGCTCCATGCGGACGAAAGGCCCCCTTCGCAGGCTAGTCCCAGATTGGTGACGGAGTTCCCGATATCAACGACGAGGATTACCCCGGATCCGCCTTGATTCGAACGCGCCATCATGCGACCGCCTTGCTGTCCTTGCTCCCCTTGATGACTCTGAACACCACCGCTCCGATAATCCCGCCTACAATGGCGAAAGGCAACCAGCTAAAGCCAAGATCGGTGAAGGGAAGTGCCTTGATGGCAGGCAGCACGCCATAGGTGTCATCAATCGTGGTGAGCAGGCTGATGACGAACGCCCCGAGGGCAGCGCCCTTGATCGGCCATGTGGTGCCCATCCGCTTCTTGAACAGCACCATGACCACGCACACCATGAACGGCGGGCAAACCACCGACAGGATAGGCGCCGCGAACGCCACGATGGCGTTCAAACCCAGATTGCAAATGGCGAAGGACACCAAAACAGTAACGATGACGCCAGTGCGATACGAGATTTTACCGTGCGTGGTGCGCTCGAAGTACGATGCTGATGCGCCGGTAAGGCCGATGGCGGTGGTCAGGCACGCAAGCCCGACGATGATGCCGAGGATGATCACGCCGGTGTTGCCGAGCAGATGCTTGGTGATCTCCACGATAAGGGTAGAACGGTCCATGCCGGCCCCGAAGGCAAGCGCGCTTGAAGCGCCCAGATAAGTCAGTCCGCCGTAAATCACAGCCAGAAGGGCACCGGCAACCACGGAAGCGCCAGCGATGACCTTGAGCTGATCCTCGCGACGCGTATAGCCGGCGCTGCGCGCAGCGTTCTCCATGACGATGGCGAAGCCCACGCAGGCGAGCACGTCCATTGCCTGGTAACCGGCCAAGATGCCATCCTGCGCGGCGTGGCTGGAAAGCGGGGCCCCGATCTCACCGAGCGGATACACGACGCCGGTGACGATAATCACGAACACACAGAGCACCAACAGCGGGGTGAGCACCTTGCCGATGATGCTGACCAAACGCGTTTGGCGAATGGAAAGCGCAAGCACCACCGCGAAGAACAGCGCGGAAAACGCCAACATGTTCACAGAATCGCCGAACAGCGGGATCATGGACATCTCGTAGGTGGTGGCGGCCGTACGCGGCTCGGCGATGATCATGCCCGTGCACAAGATGACGGCGGTGTTGAGCACCAGGCCCGGCACCCGACCCAACGAGCCCTCGACGGCTGCGTTCGCCCCGCCTGCAGCGTTGAGCGCGAAGATGCCCAGACAGGAAAGCGCCACGTCAATCAAGATGAAGCACAAAAAGCCGATCACCCAATCGGTTCCGCTTTCCATGCCCAAAAACGGCGGGAAAATAAGGTTCCCGGCACCGAAGAACATGGCGAACAGGGCCAGTCCGGTAATCAAAGTGTCTTTCTTCAAGAATGCTCCTTTATGGAATTGCGTCCGAAATGCCTATTATGACGCAATCCAAACGAAAAAAGAAGCCGGCAACTCGGCGCGATGCCAAAACGTTGCAACAAAAAAGTCTGCGCGAGCAGGCCTTTTCGCTTAACGCTTAATTGAACTTGAAAATCCTCTGAGCCACATGATACCCGGTGATGCCGATTTTGCGTCCCAGATTAGTGGGCAGGTTCGTGCCCATGTTCAGCACGCTGTGCCTGACTCGGCGGTATACATCGGAGTTGTTCTCCTTGAGATAACGCCAGATGGCGTCGCGCTCGTCCTCGGCATCGACGGTGTTGATCATGCGCAGGAAGATGCTGCAGATGCACATCATCATGGACAGATAATTCTCCATGTAGCGCTCCAGCCGCTTCTCGGGCACATCGCCGGGGAGCTGGACGGCGTCGATCATGATGCGGGTGACGCGCAGCTGCTGATCAATGCGGCTCATCATGACCGACTCGTTAACGCTTTGGTCGTCGCGGCCGATGAAGTAGCGGTACATGTCAACATCGAGATAGTAGATGGTCTTGACGTGCGGCAGCGGCACGTACACGAAGATGTTGTCCACGTAGAAGGTGTGCTTGGGCAGCTGAAGGCCCATACCGCGCAACAGCTCGGTGCGGTAGATGACCGAGTGCATGAGCAGGTATTGGCTGGGATTGAAATGCCCAACCTCGGACCAGCCGAACTCGCGACCCTCGGGGAACACGTTGCGGTAATGCATGATGGTGCGCGTGTTCTCGTGCACCTTCTCATACACGTAATTGGCGATGACCAGATCGGTCGGGGCGCTGCGCCCGACTTGGCTGCGCACGTACGCCATGACGTCCTCCATAGCACGGCGATCAAGCCAATCGTCGGAATCTACCACCTTGAAGTACAAGCCCGACGCATTCGTCAAACCGGTGTTCACCGCTTGCCCGTGTCCGCCGTTTTCCTGATGAACGGCTTTGATGATGCCCGGATGCAGCTGCTCCCAACGATCGGCCTTCTCCGCGGTGTCGTCTTTGACCGAACCATCGTCGACGATGATGATCTCGATGTCGTCGACGCCCTTGTCGCCCCCGCACGAAAGGATGGACTCGATGCACTTATCCATGTATGCCGCGGAGTTGTAGCACGGGATGGCGAACGTGATGCTTTTCATGCCTTTCCTTTCCTGAAAGCAACGGCGAAAACGAGATCGGGAACGCGCCGTTCAAATGGTTCGCTCGCCATTTTACCGGTAGAGATGCACACGGCTGTCCCCTGCGGGGACATTATGGATAAAATCCAAGTGAACCGCTTGGGCGCCGTATAAACCAAATATCTCTTGCGGCAACGGCGTCCGACACATCGCGAAGAAAGGGTACGAACATGAGCTCGTTTTTGGACACCATGCTTGCACGCGCCAAAGCCGACAAGCAGACCATCGTGCTACCCGAGGGCGACGACCCTCGTACGCTCGAAGCAGCCGAAACCATCCTCGCGCAAGGTGTTGCCAACCTGATCATCTTGGGCAACGTTGCCGCCATCAAGGAATCAAGGCGCAAACTCGACGGCGTCACGCTGATCGACCCGCAGGACTCCGATTTGCATGATGAGTTCGCAAACACCTTGTATGAACTGCGCAAGCATAAGGGCATGACCCTCGAGCAAGCCGCCGAGAAGGTGCGCGACGTGCTGTTCTTCGGCGTGCTCATGGTAAAGACCGGCCGCGCCGACGGCATGGTCTCCGGCGCCTGCCATTCCACCGGCGACGTGCTGCGTCCCAGCCTGCAGATCCTCAAAACCGCCCCGGGCGTGAAGCTGGTCAGCAGCTTCTTCATCATGGTGGTCCCCAACTGCGAGTACGGCCAGAACGGCACGTTCCTGTTCAGCGACTGCGGCCTGGAGATCCAGCCTGACGCGGAGAAGCTTGCGCACATCGCCGTCAACTCCGCCCAGTCCTGGAAAACCCTTATCGGCACCGAACCCGTGGTGGCCATGCTCTCCCACTCCACCTACGGCTCCGCCAAAAACGACGATGCGAACAAGGTGGTAGAAGCTGCCGCCATCGCCCGCGAGCTGGCACCCGAGCTGGCGCTCGACGGCGAGCTGCAGGCCGATGCCGCCATGGTGCCTTCCGTGGGCGCTTCGAAGGCCCCCGACAGCAAGGTTGCCGGCAAGGCAAACTGCTTGATCTTCCCCGACCTTGATGCGGGCAACATCGGCTACAAGCTGGTGCAGCGCCTGGCGCACGCCGAGGCGTTCGGCCCGGTGACCCAGGGCATCGCCGCCCCCGTCAACGACCTGTCTCGCGGCTGCAGCGCACATGACATCGTGGGCGTCATCGCCATCACGTGCGTGCAGGCACAGGCGAAAAAAGCCGCCGACGCCCAGTAGCCCGTACCAACGCAAAAGCGCCCCCGCAACAAGAGCCTGAACCCCAAGCGCACACGCCCCCGCTTCCTGAATCGAAGACCACGTTCGGAAAGCGGGGGCTTTCTTGTCGAATCTGCCGAGACAACCAAGAACCCCCGCATGCTCCAGGCCGCGAACCTCGCCAATCACGCATACCGTAACGGCGCCAATGCAGTCATTACGGTTTGAATCTGTTTTGAAGCTTAAACATACGTCCATGGACCCAGAAAAACGGTTACCGAGATTTCAAGGCGGCTCGCAGCCGCATCGCTCACTATGCGCAGTCCACACCCGCAAACCAGCGGAAAACCCTGCTAGCCGCCATCTTAAGTCGATCCGAGGCATCAACACGCGCGACACCCGACAACCCTTGACCGCATACGCCAAAAGAAAAGCCCTCTCTCGAGGGCTTTTCGACATTGCGGGTAACGCAGCGTTTTGCCGCTATGGGGCAACCGGCGGCTTACGGCTGGATGCCGACCATCTGGTCGTGCACGATCTCGTAGGTGTCGCGCGCGATCATGTACTCCTCGTTGGTCGGGATGATGATGATCTGCACCGCTGAATCATCGGTAGAGATGATGCGCTCAAAACCGCGATGGCGGTTCTTCTCCTCGTCCAGCACGATGCCCAAAGGCTGCAGGCCGGAGAAGATCATGCGACGCATCTTGTCGCAGTTCTCACCCACGCCGGCGGTCAGCACGATGGCGTCCACGCCGCCCATGACGGCGATGTACTGGCCGATGTACTTCTTCACCGAGTTGGAGAACATGTCATAGGCCAGCATGGCGCGCTCGTTGCCCTCTTCAGAGGCCGTGCGCACGCTGCGCAGGTCGTTGGACACGCCGGAGATGCCGAGCAAACCGGACTGCTTGTTCATGAGGTTGTTCATTTCCTCGGCGGTAAGGTTCTCATGTTCCATGACGAACGGCACGATAGCCGGGTCGATGGCACCGCAGCGGGTGCCCATCATAAGGCCGTCGAGCGGGGTGAGGCCCATGGAGGTGTCCACGGCCACGCCATGGTCGATCGCCGATGCCGAGCAGCCGTTGCCCAGATGTAGCGTAATCAGCTTCAGGTCCTCAAGGGGCTCGTCGAGCACCGCGGCAGCGCGCTCGGAAATATAGCGATGCGAAGTGCCGTGAGCACCGTACTTGCGGATGGCATACTTCTCGTACAGCTCATAAGGGAGCGGGTACATGTACGCCTTCGGCGGCAACGTGGTGAAGAACGAGGTATCGAACACGGCAACCATGGGGATGCCGGGCATGTGCTTCATGCAAGCATGGATGCCCATAAGCGCCGCGCCGTTGTGCAAAGGCGCCAGCTCGGCAAGCTCGTCGATCTTCGCGATGACATCGTCGTCGATGAGAACGGAGCGATCGAAGTATTTGCCGCCCTGGACGATGCGATGACCGACGGCGTCGATCTCGGAAAGCGAAGCGATCGCGGCGTCCTCGCCCGAGACCAGGGATTCAAGCACGAGCGCCATAGCGTCGTCATGGTCCGCCATCTTCGCGTCGATGACCACTTCATTATCGTCAAGACCGTGCTTGTGGAACGCCTCGGCCGAACCGACGCGCTCGCAAATGCCCTTGGCCATGAGCGTATGCGTTTCAACATTGATAAGCTGGTACTTCAGCGAAGATGAACCCGCATTGATAACCAAAACGTTCAACGGCCTGCCTCCTTACCCAAAAGATTTCGAGCACTCATTGTAGATGCAAAACACGCCGCACGTTGCTGCAAGCGGCGCCCGCGCGGCACTCTGTCGGCAAGCGGCGTTACGAAAGCGTGGTATCGCGCTGCTCGTCCGACACCTCCGGCTCAAGCTGGCCCATGAGCACGTCGACCTTCTGTTGCGCAGTTGCCAGGCGGCCCTGCAGGGCGCGCAGCAGCGCAACCCCGCGCTCGTAGCTGGCAAGGCTGTCCTCCAGCTCGAGGGTGTTGGATTCAAGCACGCCGACGATGCCGTCCAGCTCCGCCATGGCCTCGCGAAACGTCAGATCCTCTACCGGCTTCAAAGCCTCATTGCCCATTTGATGATTCCTTTCACGCGATATCGTCCACGCCGGCGCGCCGGACCCTCGACACGCTGCACTCGAGAACGCCATCCGACACCGTCACGTCAAGCGGCTGCCCCGGCTTCGCCTGCTCGACCGACTTCACTACGTCCCCATCGCCGTCGCGGGCGATGGAGTAGCCCCTGCCAAGGACGGACAAGGGCGACAGCGCATCAAGCTGCGCCGCCGAAAGGCCCGCCTGCCGGCGAAACGGCTCGAGCAGTTGGCAACCCACGGCGCGCAAGCGCCGCTGATCATGGTCGAGCGCAACGCGTTGGCGTTCGCATCCCAGCGGCATCACGCGCACCAGACGTTCGCGTGCGCGTTGCGTTTGCGACGTCGGCGGGTCGAGCACCTGCGATAGCGCCTGCGTCAAACGCTCGCGTTGCCGCTGAACGGCGGCAACGTCGAGGGTCAAGGCGTTGGGAAGCGCCGAACCTAAACGCTCGCGCAGCCGATCAACCTGCGCGCGATCGCGATCCAAGCTAGCGGGCAGCGCCCTTGCCAGCCTGTCGGCGTACAGGTCGACACCCTGCGCCGAAACTGCTAGCAAAGCATTGGGGTCGCAGAAGACCGGGCGGCTAGCGATGCGCCCGACCTGCGCCGCACTGCCCTCGATAGCACGCCGAACGCAAGTATCCAGACTGCCGCGACGCGCACCGAAGAGCGCATCAAGGTTCTCACGGGCGGGGCTCACCGCCTCGGCGGCGGCCGTGGGCGTTGAAGCGCGCACGTCGGCGACCATGTCGGCAATGGACGTATCGGGTTCATGCCCGATGCCCGTGACCACCGGCACGGGGCATTTGACGATCATGCGGGCCAAGAACTCGTCGTTGAACGGCATAAGGTCCTCGTACGATCCGCCGCCGCGCACCACGAGCACCACCTCGGCACCGGCATGAACCACGGCGCGCATGCCCTCCACGATGCCGGCCGGGGCCTGCGGACCTTCGACCGCCACGCCGGAGAACAGCACCCGCGCCACGGGAAAACGGCGGCGCAAGGTGCGCAGCACATCGTGCACCGCATCGCCGCGCGGGCTTGTGACCAAGCCGATGGTAAGCGGGTATGCAGGCAAAGGCAGCTTTCGCGCGGGGTCCGCAAGGCCTTCGGCGGAAAGCTTCCGTGCTAGGTTGGCCACCTGCAAGCGCAATTGGCCCTCGCCTACCGGCGCCAACGAGAACACGTCGAAGTTCATGCGACCTTTCGCCGCGTACAGCGTGAACCTGCCCGTCAGCTCCACCAGCTGGCCGACCGCTACCTGCACGCCAGCGGCGCGGAAGCGGTTGTTCCACATCATGCACGGAAGACTTGCCGACTTGTCCTTGATCGTGAAGTACACGGCCTTGTACCCGGGCTTGTTCGACAGCTCGGAAATCTCACCGACCAGGCACACCGTCACGCCTTCGAGCGCCCCTTTCGCCAGCTGCATGGCAGCAGACACCGATAAGGCGCGCGAAGCGGATTCCTGCGTTGAAGCTCCCCCGTTACGCGAAGCCGCGTTCGCACCCGTCGCCTTATGCGCTCCGAACGCGGCAGCGCAGGCGCGGGCCGCCTCCTCGGCGTTTCGCGCCGAGCCCGAGGAAGCCCCCGAGTTAGCAAAAACGCCGCGGGGTTTGCCCGCGGCGCTGTTATATGATCGATCGTAGGCCACGTTGCTACTCGTCACGAGACTGCAGCAGCCACAGCAGCTGCAGGATGGACGTCAAAGCGGCGGCAACGTAGGTGAGCGCGCAAGCGCGCAGCACGGAATACGCCCCACCCTGCTCGGCCTGCGAGATGCCCTGGGTCTTGAGATACGCAAGGCCGCGACGCGATGCATCGAACTCGACGGGCAGCGTGACCAGCTGGAACAGCACCACCACGGCGTACATGATGATGGCAAGCGTGGTAAGGCCCGACAGCTGCATGAAGATGCCGAACATCAGCAGGAACACCCAGGCGTTGGACGCGAAGTTCACCGCCGGCACCAATGCGCCGCGGATTTTCATGGGAGCATACCCCTGCGCGAACTGGATGGCGTGGCCGGCCTCGTGGCATGCCGTGGCGATGGCGGTGATGGAGGTTCCGCCGAACGCATCAGGGTCCAAGGTAATGGAGTTGCTGCGAGGGTCGAAATGGTCCTGCTGCGGGCCGCCGCGATACACCTGCACGCCATGCACGCCGTTTGCGGCAAGCATCATCTCCGCCATCTGCGCGCCAGTGACGCGCGTGGACGCGGGAACGTGCAGGTATTTGTTGATCTGGCGGTTCACGTACCACGACGCGCCCATGCCAATGACCATGGTGACGACGATCAGGCTCAAATAGCTCATGCTCATGTGGGTGATGCAACTCCTATCGAATGCGTACGGCGCATGCCCTGCGCCCCGGGGCGCAGCCGCAAGGCGGCGCGCTCGGTTAAACGAACCAAAAGTATACCGAAGCGAAACCCCTTGCCCGCAGCTTCACGAATGTTCCCGCGAAACGTTCGCAATCCGTTACCGGAAACGCATCGCATTCGCCGCGTTCAAGTTGCCGCGCAACGCGGCGACGCGTTAGCTACTCTTCGCCATCCAGGCGCGTGACGCGCAAATCATGGCCGTTCAAGGACAGCACGAGCTTGCCCTCGAGCAGCTCGATGAGCTCCTCGCCCACGAGCGCCCGGCGCCAGCCGCGCAGAAGGTCAATGCCCTGACGATATCCGCGAGCCATGCGCACCAGGTCATCGTGGCTTGCCAGCGTGGGGAACGCCACGCCGTTCTCCTTGGCGCGCAGGCGCACAAGCGCGCTCATAAGGTCGAGCGGCGCATCCACGTTGGGCTCGTTGCGCCCGCTGCGGTCGAGTTCCGGCCAGCTTTGCGGACCGGATTCCAACGCCTTCTTCATAAGACCGGCAACCGTTCGAGCATCGCGGGTGTTGAGCTTCTCGCGCATGCCGCGCACCATGAACAGCTCGTCGATGGTACGGGCCTCGCGCTTGCACGCCTCCACGATCTGCTCGTCGGTGATGACCCACTTACGCGGCACGTTGCGCTTCTGCGCCGTGACCTCGCGCCATGCAGCCACCTCGCGGGCCGCCGCAAGCTGCTTTCGCGAAAGCTGGCCGACGCGCTTGAGCCTGCGGTAGCGTTCGCGTTCATCGGATTCGAAACGCGCAGGATCGCACATCTCGGCGAACTCGGGATCGAGCCAATGAAGGCGCCCTTGGCGCTCCAATTCCTGCTTCATATGCTCGTACATGCGGGGAAGATAGATGACGTCATCGGCGGCATAGCGCAGCTGGGATTCCGACAGGGGGCGACGCGACCAGTCGGTGAAGGAATCGACCTTCTTAAGCGCCACGCCGCACTCGGCGCCGACCAAGGCCCCATAGCCGATCTGCTGCGTGTGCCCCAAAAGCGCCGCCGCAACCTGCGTGTCGAACAGCGGCTGGGGCAGCACGCCCACCTCGTGCCATAAGATCTCGAGGTCCTGCCCGCCGGAGTGCAGCACCTTCATGACGCCGGCATCCTCGAGAAGCGGGGCCAGCACATGCAGGTCTTCTATGCAAAACGGGTCGACCACCGCCACCTCGTCGTCGGTGGCGAATTGGATCAAGCACAGGCGCGCATAATAGGTCTTCTCGCGTAAAAACTCGGTGTCGATGGCAAGGATGCTTGAGCGGCGTGCTCGCTCGACGAACGCCTCCAGTGCTTCTTGATCTTCGATATACACCCGGTAATTCCTCACGTTCATATCGTTGTGCTTTATGATGTAAGAATACCGCAACGGAAGGGAAAACCGTGAAACTGCTTGTCATCAACAACCTGGCATCGGGATACGGCGAAGGAGCCATCTACGATTTCATGCGCAGCTTCGCCGCCGACGGCGACGACATCTGCATGCGCTGCACCAACGGCACCACCCCGATAAGCACGCTGCTCGACGATGCGAAGGACTTCGACGCCGTGATCGCGGCGGGCGGCGACGGCACTGTGGCCACGGTGTGCTACCTGCTTGCCAACACCGGCATACCCGTGCTGCCCTTCCCCGCCGGCACGGCCAACCTGCTGGCCCTCAACCTTGCAAGCCCGCTCGAGCCTCATGCGCTCGCCAAGATGGTGCGCACCGGGCAGACCCTTGATTTCGACATGGGCGAGATCTGCGTGGACGGCAAGCGCTTCGGGTTCTCCATCATGGCCGGAGCGGGTTACGACGCCGTCATCATGCGCGGGGCCCAGCGCGGCAAGCGCCTGTTCGGCCCCATGGCCTACCTCCAGTCGGCGGTGGCCAACGCCATGCCGCAGCAGTCGAAGTTCACGCTCACCTTGGACGGCCGTCAGGTGCAAAGCGAAGGCCTCGGGGTGTTGCTGGTGAACTTCAGCAAAATCCAGTTCGATATCACGGTCACGCACGACAACAAGCCGCGAGACGGCGAGTTCGACGTGGTGGTGCTGAAAGCAAAGACCGCATTCGACCTGATACCGGCCGCCATCGCAGGCCTTTTGGATCGAGACGGCGAATTCCCCGACCGCACGGATGCGCTCGAGCTCTTCCGCGCCAAGGAGGTCACGATCGAAGCCGACCCGGCCATGGAAGTCCAATACGACGGCGAGGCCACCGGCCTTTCCACGCCGTTTTCCGCGCGGATCCTGCCCAGGGCCGCGCGCCTGTTCATCTCCGATGAAGGCTACTCGCAGTTCAAGAAACAGTAGCGCCGCAAGACGGATGAGGCCCTGCAGGTTCGATCCTGCAGGGCCTCATCCTTTCGGGCTTACCACCCGAAACCGCCACGCGGACGCTATCCCGCGAAAGAGCCCGTCGCCCGCACACGGCGGTCGACGGGCGTTCAAGCTTGCTTTGACGCTATCAGGCTAGCTGTTCAGTGCCTCGCCCTTGCGAGGCTCGCCTTCGAGCTCCTCGTTCTTGCCGTGCTCGCTTTCCAGATCCTCGCTCTTACGCTCTTCCTTCCATTTCGCCAGATTCGAGTTATAGCGCATTTGAATCAGCTCCAGCACCACCGCGAACACCATGGCGCAGTACACCATGAGCTTCTCCATGTGCATGTCGAGCACCTCGATACCGGAATTGATGCCCAGGGAATCGAAGAACAGCAGCATACCGATGACCGTGATGAACACCAAGGCCAAGATCTTCATCTCCGTATGCCTGTTGATGAAATCGGCGATGGCGTCGATGAACACCATCATGATGACGATGGCGAAGATGACCGCCATGACCATGATGATCAGATGCTCGGCCAAGCCCACCGCGGTGATGACCGAATCGATGGAAAACACCAGGTCCATAACCATAATGGTGGCGATAGCCTGACCCAGGCCGATGCGATGCAGCTCCTTATGCTCCTCGGAGTGCGCGGCCTTCTCCTCGGTCAAGGCCAGCACATCGCGAAGCTCGTCGATGCCCTTGTAAATCAGGTATGCGCCGCCCGCCAGCAACACCAGATCGCGTACGTTGAACGCATGCTGGAAAAAGCCCAGGTCCAAAGTGAACAGCGGTTTGGTCATATGCACCAGATAGCTGGCGAAGCACAGGAAGATGCAGCGCGATATCATAGCGCCCAGCAAACCGAGCTTGCGACCGATGTGCTGGTGCTCGGGCGCCAAGCGGTTGGTGGTGATGGAGATGAACACGATGTTGTCCACGCCCAGCACCACCTCCAAAAACATCAGCGTCAGCAAGCTGATCCAAGCTTCGGGTGTGGCGAAGATGGAAAAGTCCATAAACATTGCTCCTTTACGTCGTTTCGTCCGATCCAAAGCACGCCATTGCGCACGGCGCGCGGTTTACCCCATCTCCTCGGATGAGCAGCGCAACAAAAAAAGACTCATGGCGCAACGCTTTGAAAACGTTGCGCCATGAGTCTTGCAATTTCAGGTACGCCAGACCGTTGCCGGCCACGATGTTGAACGCACCGCAGGTATGTCCTGCCAGCTACTCCCCCATGGGCATTCCGTAGGCTACCATGAGCGCCCCCTCGGGGCAATGCTATACTTACCCACGCACACAAACCGACTAAAAAACCGACAGGCAGGTACCCATGTCGTTATTCCATCGCCATACCGATTATTCCATCGAACAGGGCAATATCCGCTACATGGACGGCTCAAGCCTGCTGCGCCCTATGGACATGCCGCGCAGCCAGCAGATCGTCATGGCGGTTTTCGTCGTCATCGCCGTGATCATCGGCGTTCGCCTAGCGGCCGGGGCCATCACCACGGTGAACGATTCAAACGCCCAAAGCCAAGCAAGCGTCGAGGAGAACCTCTCGCGTACCGTCAGCTACAACCTCCCCGTGCTCACGCAGATGGCGGATATGGACGACCAGGCCATTCTGGATTCGCTTGCCGCTGCCGGCTACACCGTATATAACCAAACCGCCGAAGGCACCGCCGGGCTTGACCTGGTCAAGCTTCCCGATGACGTTACCGTGGCCGATGCCGCGGCCATGTACGCAAAGGGCGTTGGCAGCCTTTCGGCGTCTCAGGCGGCCTTGCTGCTCAACGGCAGCTGGACGCTAACCGTCGACCGCTCCGATACCTTGACCATGGCGGTGAAGTACGCCGACTTCTCGTCGAGCACGCTCGAGGCCGCAATCCAAGCTGCCATCGCCGCCGAAGGATTCGAGTCCTCTGGCACGTCCATGGACACCGACGAGGTGGGCAACACCTTCCAAACCGGCACCGTCGATATCGATGACGTCACCTACACTTGGCGCGTGTCCGCGGCCCCGTTGTCAGACAAATACGACATCAAAGGCCTGCCGAGCACCGCAGCATACGTAGGCATCCGCTTGACGGCGATGTAAGGCGGCTTACATGCAGCAAGACACCCCACAAGTCGCGAAACGCCGGGCTCGCGAGGAGAAGACCATCTCGCAAATGGTGGCGCTGTACTGCGCTGGCAACCATGAGCCTGCCAGCAGGACTGAAACCGCCATATGCGGCGAAGCAGTGTGCCCGGAATGCGCCAAGCTTGACGAATACGCGGCGTTGCGCACGCGCCGATGCCGCAAAATGCACGTGAAGACCAGCTGCGACGCCTGTGAGAACCACTGCTACAAGCCGGAAATGCGCGAGCGCATCCGCCAGGTCATGCGATACAGCGGTCCGCGCATGATAACGAAGCACCCCGTTGCCGCGATCAGGCATCTGCTAGGGAGATAACTGAAAACGCCACGCGATCGCGTGGCGTTTTCCTAATCCGCACCCCTAAGATCGAATACTTGCGCGAAGCAAATCGCCCGAACCGCATATTTACCCCCTGGGATGCGCCCGATGATGCTCGGCGCCCAAACGCTCAGGAGTGGTATGCGTGTAAATCTGCGTGGTGGATAGGCTTGCGTGACCGAGCATCTCCTGAACGCTGCGCAAATCAGCGCCGCCGCTCAGCACGTCGGTGGCGAAGGTGTGACGCAGATCGTGCGGCGTGATGGTGGACGGAAGCCCCGCTGCGGCAAGCGCCTGTTTGAACATCTTGCGCATCGCATCGGTACCCATTTGATTGCCACGCGTTGAAACGAAGAAGTATGGACATTCCTTATCCTTGACAAGCAGGGGCCGCGCGAACAGCAGATACGTGTGCATGCTCGAAAGCGCAAGATCGTGCAAAGGCACGATGCGCTCCTTAGCCCCCTTGCCGAGCACACGGCATTGGCCCTGATCGAAATCAACCGCGGAAAGCAATAATCCCGAAGCCTCCGATATGCGCGCCCCGCACGCATACAGAAACTCGAGCAACGCCTGATTGCGCATCTCGGAAGGCGTGCGCTCATCGCGCCCTTGGGAATCAAGCCGTTTGCCGTATACGCCTAGCAGCGCGGCAACGTCTTGCGGGCGAAGATGATGCGGCAGGCGCTGCGGCTGCTTGGGGCCGGAAAGCGCGCTGGCGGGGTCCTCCGACACGATCCCGTTGACGTTGAGCCACTGGAAGAAGGTTCGCACGGCGGACAGCCTGCGATTCACCGTGGCGCGCGAGTACTGCGCCTGTTCAAGCTGGCTTAAATAGCGGCGAAGCTGCCGGTGGGCAGGATGCAACCCGTCGACGCGCGTGCGCTTTGCCCATCGGGCATAATCGAGCAAGTCGATGCGATACGCGCGCACGGTGTTCTCGGAGGGATTGCGCTCGGTACGCCACGAGCCGATGAAGCGCTCGATAGCCGAGAACAGGCGCGCATCCACATCCTTGGGCGCCTTATCGTCGCAAGCGGCTTCGGCCTTAGGCGCCATGCTCGGCAGCTTCCCCGGCACAGCCCAAAAGCCCGCAAGCGCGCAGCTCGTCGCAATAGTGCTCAAGAGCCTGCGACCCGCGCTCAGCATAGGCCGCATAGCGCTGCCCCTTGTTGCGGATTCGCTGCTCAAGCGGCTCCATGATGCCGAAGTTCACGTGCATGGGCTGATAATCGATGGTGCCGGGACCGGTAGCGTATGCCAGCAATGCGCCGAACGCTGTTTCCGCCGGCAGCTGCGGAGCCTTCACGCCGCCGAGCAACGCGGCGACATGCAGCGCCGCATGAAGCCCGGAACGGATCGCCTCGCAATAACCCTCGGTTCCCGCCAGCTGACCCGCCACGAACACGGGCACATCGACGCCACCGGTGCTGCGAAGCCTAAGCTCGGGCGTCAACAGCTTTGGGGCGTTGATGAACGTGTTGCGATGCATGACGCCATAACGCGCGAACTCGGCTTGCTCCAAACCCGGGATCATACGGAACACGCGCTTTTGCTCGGGGAACGTCAAGTTGGTCTGGAAACCCACTAGGTTATAGCTTTCCCCATGCGCATCCTCGGCGCGCAGCTGCAAGGCCGCCCACGGGCGCCTGCCCGTGGCTGGATCGGTCAGGCCGACGGGCTTGAGCGTGCCGAAGCGGGGCGCATCGACGCCCTTGCGGGCGATTTCCTCGATCGGCTGACAAGCCTGGAACAGGTCGCGCGTCTCGAATTCGCGGCGGATCACGCGATCGGCGCCAACCAGCTGTTCAATGAACGCCTCGTATTCCTCGCGCGAGAACGGCGCGTTCAGGTAGTCGCCCACCTGCCCACCCGCATCCTCGTAGCGGCTTTGACGGAACAGCTTGCTCATATCCAGCGAATCGGCCATGACGATGGGAGCCGCCGCATCATAGAACGCCATATGATCGGACCCCGTGATCTGGACAAGGGATTCAGCCAGCGCATCCGAGGTCAACGGACCGGACGCTAGGATGACGGCATCGGCGCCCTCACACGCCTGCTGCACCGAACGCACCTCCGCATGCTCCAAGGAAATGCACGGGTACTCCTGGATGCGCAGCGTGATCTGACGGGCGAACGCCTCGCGATCGACCGCAAGGGCGCCGCCTGCCGCCACGGCGTTGTCAAGGGCGGCAGCGTGCACCTGCGAGCCAAGCGCGGCAAGCTCGGCTTTCAGCATGCCCGCCGCGCTTTCCGGCTTCGTGCTCTTCAAGCTGTTCGAGCAGACCAGCTCGGCGCACAAGCCGGTTTTATGCACGGGCGTGCCCTTTTCGGGGCGCATTTCCACAAGGCGGACCGAGAACCCTCGGTCCGCTAGCTGCAAGGCCGCCTCGCTTCCTGCAAGACCGGCCCCGATGATTGAGATTCGTTTCATAGTTTCCATAGGCCATAGCATACCAGACGCTAGGCCCGTGGCCCCCAACGCCCATCAGGATAACGCGCGAACGAACCTGCTTGCTCGCCTACCGCCAACCGCTCCATCAGCCAGGCGCGCGCATCCCGCTTGCCACAGTGCTCGCTGGCCAGTTCGAAGAGCTGCTCCATACCTAACGGCTCCGCTTGCAGCGCAGCCGTAATCGGGTCCGCAGCCGCGCGGCTTGCGCTGCGGGCGCCCCTCGAGCCGACCGACCCTGCTGGACTCCCTTTCCCGCTCAGCTCATCAGCATCTTGCATCTTCAGGCAGCCGAACACGCTGAACAGCACATCGGAAAACGATTCATCGTCGACTACGGGAAACGCCCCCTGCACGAGCAAACGATTCGCCCCCTTCGAGGAAGCCGAGTTGATGGCGCCGGGCACCACTAGCACGTCACGACCTGCCGCAAGCGCCTCATCGGCGGTGGAGAAGGTACCCGACGGCAAACCGGCCTCCACGATCAGCGTCGCCCGCGCCAAACCCGCGATAAGCCGGTTTCGCGTGCGGAACTGCTGAGGCAAGGCCGGCGCGTCCCAAGCGTGTTCGGATACCACCGCCCCGCCGGAAAGCGCTATTCGCTCGAACAGGCCCGCATGCTCTCGGGGGTACGGAACGTCGCAACCGCCGCCCAAAAAAGCCACCGTGGGCGCGCCTTCGGAAAGCGCAGCCTCGTGCGCGGCGGCGTCGCAGCCCCGTGCGCCGCCAGATATCACCGTGATACCCCGCTGCGCCGCAAACCGCGCGAAGCGCTTCGCCGCTCCGATGCCGTAAGGCGTGGCCTTGCGCGCGCCGACCACGGCAAGACCTTCCGTAAGCGCCTCAGGGTCGCCCAGCACGTACAGCCGCTTCGGCGGTCGCGGGACGACGCGCAAAGCAGCGGGAAACCGTGGGTCGTCGGGCAACAGCACCGTCCTCATCCCCGCCAACCGCACACCCTTCCCATCAGATCTCCCTGCCGCCATCATGCACCCTCTTCGCGCAACCGGAATCCCACCGCTTCGCATAAGTGGTCTCGGCCCACCTTAGGCACCTGCTCCATATCGGCGATGGTTCTCGCCAGCGCCAACGTGCGCATGATGGCGCGCCCGCTCATCGATCCGGATGCGGCTAGCTTCTCCAGAAAGTCGCGATCGGCTTCGCTCATCGCACACGACTCGACCAACACCTCGGCCTGACGCGCGCGCTCATCAAAACCCGTGGTGCTGCGTCGCCACGATGCGTATTCTCGAGCCGCAAGCACACCTTCGCGAAGCTTCGCCGACGAGGTCCCGTGCCCTGTGGACAGCACCTGTCCCGGCGGGATGCGTGCGACATCGATATGCACGTCGATGCGGTCCATGAGCGGCCCGCCCACACGTCCCTGATATTGATGCACCTGGCGCTGCGAGCAGGTGCACGTGCGCTCGGAGTCGCCGAAAAAGCCGCAGGGGCACGGGTTGGCGGCCGCCACCAGCATGAAGCGCGCAGGGAAGCGGACGCTTCCATCGGCTCGCGTGACCACCACTTCGCCGGCCTCCATGGGCTGCCGAATGCCCTGCAACACCGAAGGGGCGAATTCAGGCAGCTCGTCCAAAAACAGCACCCCGTTATGCGCTAGCGAGATGGCACCTGGTCGCGGAGGCGATCCCCCGCCCACCAAACCCGCCAGAGTAGCGCAATGATGAGGCGCATGAAACGGCCTGATGCCCGCCAGCAGC
Organism: Eggerthella sp. AM16-19; assembly: GCF_003474385.1. Taxonomy (NCBI): domain Bacteria; kingdom Bacillati; phylum Actinomycetota; class Coriobacteriia; order Eggerthellales; family Eggerthellaceae; genus Eggerthella; species Eggerthella sp. AM16-19. The sequence goes on along the minus strand of NZ_QUCY01000001.1, from coordinate 54,391 downwards.
GGCGCGGCATCCCGACCGGCAACGGAATGGATGACCGCCGCCTCAAGCGCCTCTGAACGCGACAAAGGGGCTAATATCGAGGGCAGACGCGACGCCAGCATGGTCTTGCCGGAACCCGGAGGACCCATCATCAGCAGACCATGGCCTCCTGCCGCCGCTATCTGAAATGCGCGCTTGGCCATGTCATGACCCGCGATGTCGCGAAAATCAAGTTCCTGGGGCTTTTCGGGCGCCAACGCGCCCCCAAGTTCGGCGAACTCTCCACGACGCAGCTGCCCAAGCGACTCAATGACGCGCCGCCTTATGCCCTCTATGCGCCCCGCGCCGTCCTCAGCCGCGCTGACAAGCGCAAGGTCCTGCCGCTGGGCGCACAAGGCATAGGCAAGCAAGCCGGCAATCGGCCGCACCGCCCCTTCCAACGAGAGTTCCCCGGCAAACAGCACGCCATCGAGCACGGCAGGGTTCACTTGGCCCGTTGCGCACAGCAGGCCCACTGCTATGGGAAGGTCGAAGCCGGAACCGGTTTTGCGCAGCGCGCTCGGTGCAAGGTTCACCACCACTTTGCTGCTCGGCATGCTGAAACCGCAGGCTCGCAACGCAGCCCGCACGCGCTCCCGCGATTCCTGCACCGAAGCATCGGCCATCCCGACCACCGAAAAGCCCGGCATCCCATTGCTCACGCACACTTCGACCTCAACGGGAACCGCCTGCACGCCGCGCAACGTTGCGGCGTGCACAACGCACGACGCGCTCATAGCGACTCGGCCCCGAAGGCGTTGATGTAATGACGGATGGTGGCGTGCGCGTTGTCGGTGACGACCAACGACATGACATCGAAACGAACCTGCAGGTCCTCCACGTCGTATCTGCCTGCGAAAAGCTCGGCGATCTTAAGATACTTCCCACGCTTTTTGCTGTCGACGGCTTCGCTGGGAAAGCCTTTCTCAGTACTCGATCGCGTCTTCACCTCGGCGAACACCAAGATGTCATCATCACGCGCGATGATATCCGCCTCGCCAGCCTGGCACGTCCAGTTCCGCGCGATGATCTCATAACCGCGCGACACCAGGTAACGCGCCGCGACATCCTCCCCTAAACGGCCCAGGCGCTTGTTATGCATATTGGGTTGGTTGGCAGCGCCTTTACCGTCTTTAGAAGACTGCAGTGGGGGTTCATCCTTGTTTGCGGACATGGGCCCAATGGTTTCGCCGTTGTTCGCAACAGGTTCTTCGCCCTTGTTTGTTGCAAATTGCCCAGCATGCTCGATGTCCTGTTCGCTGCGCTTCTCGTCATGGCGTGATTCGGCCATAGCGTGCTCCTTTCCTCGCTATGACCCACCTTAACGACGCCATCTTGCACAACCCTTGTGCGAACCTTGCAGATAACGCCACGCAAGCTTGCAGAGCCGCATCGAATCACGCCAAATCAGGCGATAGGCACGCAATTCCTAGGCACTGCGCAGACACCGATCAAAACAAGCTTTCCTGCATGAACGCATGGCAAAAGGAAGCCCGGTGAATCGGACAAAGCCCATAGTCCTTGATAGCCTGGATATGCGCGGCGCTGGCATATCCTTTGTTAGACGAGAAATCATACTCGGGGTACTGCCGGGCATACTCGCACATAAGCGCATCTCGCTCGACCTTCGCCACAATGGACGCCGCAGCGATGGATGCGCATTTCCCGTCGCCTTTCACCACGTTCACCTCTCGCGGGTCCATATGCAATGGATTGCCATCGAGCAGCACCGTGTCGGGCTTCACGCCCGCTGACTCCACTTCCGCAAGGGCAGCCCGAAACGCATGCAACAACGAAGCCGTCATCCCATTGGCGTCGATATCCTCGGGTGAAACGTATTGGACGGTCCAGGCAAGCGCAATCTCCTTAATGCGACCAGCAATGACCTCGCGCGATTCCGGTTTCACCTGCTTGGAATCATTGAGACCTGGGATATGCGGCCGATCCGGCAGCACCACTGCGCCCACTGCCAACGGACCCGCCAACGGACCGCGCCCAACCTCATCAAGGCCGACCACCAAGCCCCCATGGGCGATATCGTTTTGGAAGACATACATCCCTTCCAGGCGCGCAGCTTCCTGAGCCTCGACGGCAAGTCGCCTTCGAGCCGATTCGACCGCCGCACGAACCCCCTTGCGTGTATCCGCAACCAACGAACGCTCAAGAACAGCAAACTCAGCAGCATCGGCAGCTTGTAGCTTCGATTTGATTTCTGCAACCGTTGGACCCATGGTTTCCCCTCCTGCATGGCGTACAGTACCGTATGGCCGCGAATACCCCTGGTTTGGAAGCAGCCTATCTCGAAATCACGTCTGGAATCGCACGATTCGCATTCACCGCAAGCCACACGAAAAAGCTGGCCCTACCGCACTCGGCGTTAGGATTTGCACGATCTACATTCAACGCAAGCCTAAACAACTTCGTAGACGATAGCCTCTCGAAGCCATCTGACTTCGCTCGAGCCACCGCAGCCGCCACACAAAAATGGAACGATAATCTCTCGGACCTTTTCGTTCCAGCCGATAGAGCCAAATCCGATAGCAAGTAAATGTAGACGTGTTCCGAATCAAAAAGAACCCCTCCTCCATTCGGATGAGGGGTTCTTGAAGTCGCATATGCCGAATATCGGCTTAGCGGAAGGACTTCTCCTTGATCTTGGCGGCCTTGCCCACCTTGTCGCGGAGGTAGTACAGCTTGGCGCGACGGACATCGCCCTTACGGGTGACCTCGATCTTGTCGATCTTCGGGGAATGCACCGGGAAGGTACGCTCAACGCCGATGGAGAAGCTGATCTTACGGACGGTGAACGTCTCGCGAACGCCATGACCGTGACGACGGATCACGTCGCCCTGGAACACCTGGATACGCTCACGGTTACCCTCGGTGATGCGGTAGTGAACCTTGACGTTGTCGCCAACGTGGAATTCGGGGAGATCGGACTTGATCTGCTGCTGCTCGATTGCGCGAATGATATCCATTGCCTGTTCCTTCTTATATGTTCAGTAAAACCTTTACTTGTCACAAGACACGATTGGACAGTATACCGCCATTGCCCTTATCGTGCAAGTTATTTGGTCCGCTAGCTGCGAATTCCTTCACAACTACCCAAGCTCGGCCAGCTGAGCCTCGACACGGGCCAACTGGTCCTCGATCTCGGCGAGCTTGGCGCGGTCCTTCTCCACGATCTCGGGAGCGGCCTTCGCCAAGAAGCCCGGATTGGACAGCTTCTTAGAGAACTTGGCAGCATCGCCGGCCAGCTTCTTCTGCTCCTTGGCAAGACGGCTGCGCTCGGCATCGAAATCGACCATGCCAGTGAGCACGCTGTACACCTCGGCGCCCTCGACCACCACGGCCGCGCTCTCAGCGGGCTTGGACGCGCCTGCGGCGACCGCGAGCTCGGACACACATGCCATGACGGAGATCTGCGAGGAAAGTTCCTCGAGCACAGTTACGTTCTCGGGCTGAGCGTTCACCACGACCGCAAGCTCCTGCTTGGGGCTGATGCCGTAGCGGGCACGCGTGGAGCGCACGGCGCCCACGACGCCGCACAGCATGCCGACCGCGCGCTCGGCCTCGGGGTCGATCCAAGACGCAAGCGTCTCAGGCTCGGGCCACGCCGCGACCATAAGCGCCGGCTTCTCACCTTCAACCTTGGGAAGATGCTCCCAGATGGCCTCGGTCACGAACGGCATGGCCGGATGCAGCAGACGAAGCGCGTTGTCCAGCACGAACACCAGATTGCGCTGCGTCTGCAGGCGCTCCTCGCCCTCGGCGCGCAGGCTGGCCTTCGAAAACTCGATGTACCAATCGCAGAACTCGTTCCAGAAGAAGTTGTGCAGCTCGCGCGCAACCTCGCCGAACTGGTATGCGGAAATCCCCTCCGTGACAACCTTGGACAGGCGGGCCAAGCGGCTGAAAATCCACGCATCCGCCTGAGTGCGCGCCACGGGTTCGCCAGGAGTGAAGCCTTCCAGGTTACCGAGCACGAAGCGGCTGGCGTTCCAGATCTTCGTGACGAACGAACGCGCCTGCTCGGTACGCGGGCTGTCGATGAGCTCGCGGGTCTTCTTGTCGATGTTGGCATCGAAGCGCACGTCCTGGTTGTTGGTGACGAGCGTGAGCAGATTGAAGCGCATGGCGTCGGCGCCGTACTTCTCGATAAGGTCCATGGGGTTGACGCCGTTGCCCTTGGACTTGGACATGCGGGTGCCGTCCTTGGCCAGGATGGTGGCGTAGATGACCACGTCATGGAACGGGATCTCGTCCAGGAAGTAGGTAGAGGCCATGATCATGCGCGCAACCCACAGCGCGATGATATCGCGTGCGGTGAACAAAGCAGCCGTGGGATGATGCCCCTTCAGCAACTCGGTGTTGTCGGGCCAACCCTGCGTGGCGAAGGTCCAAAGCTGGCTGGAGAACCAGGTGTCCAAAACGTCCTCGTCCTGGCGCACGTGATGCCCGCCGCACTTCGGGCACACATCGGTATCTTCCATCAGCGCATCTTCCCAACCGCAATCCTCGCAGTAGAACACGGGGATACGATGGCCCCACCACAGCTGGCGGGAGATGCACCAGTCCTTAAGGTTCTCCATCCAGGTAAGGTAGGACTGCGTCCAGCGCTCGGGATGGAACTTGATCTTGCCGGAGGTGACGGCCTCGGTTGCCGGGCCCTTCAGCTTGTCGACGGCCACGAACCACTGCTCGGACAGCCACGGCTCCAACGCGGAGTCGCAACGGTAGCAATGCATGACCGAATGATGATGGTCCTCGACATGATCAAGCAGGCCATGCTCCTCGAACCACGCCACAACTGCCTCACGGCACTCCTCGCGGCTCATGCCGGTGAACTGGCCGTAGCCCTCCACGACGTGCGCCGTCTCGTCGAAGATGTTGATCTTCTCCAACCCGTGGCGCTCGCCCATGGCAAAGTCGTTGGGATCATGGGCGGGAGTGACCTTCACGAAACCGGAGCCGAAACCCGCGTCGACGTAGAAATCGGAGAAGATCGGGATCTCGCGATCCATGATGGGCAGCATGACCTTCGCGCCCACGAACTTATCCTTGTCATGGTCTTTCGGAGATACGGCAACGCCTGTGTCGCCCAGCATGGTTTCCGGACGGGTGGTTGCGACCACGATGTAGTCCTGGCCGTCGATAGGCTCGACCAACGGGTAGCGCAAATGCCACAGGTGGCCGTCTTCCTCTTTGTACTCCGCCTCGTCATCGGCGATGGCCGTGGTGCAATGCGGGCACCAGTTCACGATACGCTTGCCGCGATAAATCAGGTTGTCGTGATACCAGTCGCAGAACACCTTGCGCACGCCCTTGGCGTAATCGTCGTCCATAGTGAAGTGCGGGTCGGAGAAATCAACGGAGCAACCCATACGCTTGACCTGCTCGACGATGAATCCGCCGTACTCGTTGGTCCAGTCCCAGCACGCATCGATAAACTTGTCACGGCCGATCTCGCGACGCGAGATGCCCTCGGCGGCAAGCTTCTTGTCCACCTTGGTCTGCGTGGCGATGCCAGCGTGGTCCGTTCCCAGGATCCAACGCGTGGAACGACCGCGCATGCGATTGAAGCGAACGAACGTGTCCTGGATGGTGTCATCCATAGCGTGGCCCATATGCAGCTTGCCCGTGACGTTGGGCGGCGGGATGGTCACCGTGCAATCGCCGACGCCGGCGCTGCGACGGTAATAGTCGCCCTCAAGCCACTTGTCCAGCATGCGCTGCTCAACGGCGGCGGTATCGTAGGTTTTCGGCATTTCTTCCATGTTAGACGCTCATCTCCGGTTGTTCGGGAATAGAAGCGATCACCGGGGTGGTCTCCCCTGTGATATCGGTGGCGCGAACCACCACCGTCGAAGCACCATCGTGCTCCGGCAGGTCATACATAACGTTTTGCAGCACGCGTTCGCAAATGCTGCGCAGGCCGCGCGCGCCCGTGCCATGCTCCAAAGCCTCGCACGCGATGGCGCGGAGGGACTCGTCGGTAAACGTCAGCTCGGATTCCTCGAATTCGAACATGCGCTTGTACTGCTTGACCAACGCGTTCTTCGGCTCGGTCAGAATGCGCACCAGATCGTCCTCGGAAAGCTCGGACAAGCTAGTGACGACCGGGATGCGGCCGACGAATTCGGGGATCATGCCGAACTTGTTCAAATCCTCGGGCAGAACCTGTGCCAGCAGCGCGGCATCAGCGTGCTTTTTGGACTCGGGCATATCGGCATTGAAGCCCAAACCCGACTTGCCGACTCGCTCGGCGATGATGTCCGCCAAGCCCACGAACGCACCGCCCAGGATGAACAAGATGTTGGTGGTGTCGATATGGATAAGCTCCTGCTGAGGATGCTTACGGCCGCCCTGCGGCGGCACGGACGCCTCGGTTCCCTCGACGATCTTGAGCAGCGCCTGCTGAACGCCTTCGCCCGACACATCGCGCGTGATGGAAAGGTTCTCGGCCTTACGGGCCACCTTGTCGATCTCGTCGATGTAGATGATGCCGATCTCGGCTCGCTCGATATTGAAATCAGCAGCCGTGATGAGCTTGAGCAGGATGTTCTCGACGTCCTCGCCGACATAGCCGGCTTCGGTGAGCGTGGTCGCATCCGCGATGGCAAACGGAACCTGCAGCGTACGGGCGAGGGTTTGGGCAAGCAGCGTTTTACCTGAGCCCGTGGGCCCCAGCAACATGATGTTCGATTTCGCAAGCTCGACATCGCCTTCCTTGGCCTGCTCGCCAAGGCTGATGCGCTTGTAATGGTTATACACCGCAACGGACAAAGCCCGCTTCGCGGCCTCCTGCCCCACCACATGCTCGGACAGCTCTGCATACAGCTCGTGGGGCGTAGGAAGCTGCGAGAGCACAAGCTCGGGGCTAGGCGCTGCATCTTGCTCCATATGGGCCTCTACAACCCTGTCGTTACCGGCATCACCCATGGCGGGTACCTGCAAACCCAGGTCGCGCATCATGGCGTCGGCGCATACGGAGATGCACTCATCGCAGATATAGATGCCGTTCGGGCCCGAGATCATGGCCGCAACCTGATGCGGATGCTTGCCGCAGAATGCGCACACGATGTCCTTGGGGTCCTTGCCCGCGTATTGATCGTCGTGTCTATCGTTCATCGAGATTATCGTTCCTATTCAGATTTGGCCATTGCCGCACGGGACGTGACGATACGGTCGACAAGGCCGTACTCGAGTGCCTGCTCGGCGGTCATGTAATTGTCGCGTTCAGTGTCGCGCTGGATGGTATCCAGAGACTGGCCGGTGTTATCGGCCAGGATCTTGTTCAGGCGCTGACGGGTTTTCAGCATGAAGTCTGCCACGATGGCGATCTCGGTCTGCTGACCCTGCGCACCGCCGGAAGGCTGATGGATGAGCACCATAGAATTGGGCAGGCACAGACGCTTTCCCTTTGCGCCGTTAGACAGCAGCACGGCTGCCATGGAAGCGCACTCGCCCAAGCAGATGGTGGAAACATCGCACTTGATGAAGTTCATGGTATCAAGGATGCCCAGACCAGCGGTCACGCTGCCGCCCGGGGAGTTGATGTAGAGGCTGATGTCCTTTTCAGGATCGGCCGACTCCAGATGAAGCAGCTGCGCGACCACGGAATTGGCGACCTGGTCATCGATCTGCTCGCCCAAGAAGATGATGCGCTCGTTGAGCAAGCGGGAATAGATATCGTAGCTGCGCTCGCCACGCGGCGACTGCTCCACAACGTAGGGGATCAGAGCAGAATGTGGGTTGAAACTCATGTAAGCCTCGCTTCTCTTGAAAAGCCGCCGCAGCGGCCAAAAGGTTTGATAGCTATAGTGCGGCAACATGGCCGCGCGCGCAAGCGCTATGACGCATTCATGGAGTAACCACAGCCCGCCCAGGCGTGCGCACGATCACGCGCGCACCTCCTGGGCGGGCTGAAAATGGCTGACAGCTTGTGCTATTCGGCGTCGTCGGCCTTGGCAGCCTTCTTGGCGGTCTTCTTAGCCGGCTTCTCGTCGGCGGCCTTCGGCTGAACCTCGGTGACAACTGCCTTGTCCATCAGGTCCGTGACGGCCTTCGTGCGCAGCACGCCCTCGCGAACCATGTGCAGCTGGCCGTTCTTGCGCCAATCCTCTTCCAGAGCGGCCGGATCCTCAACGCCGGACTTCACGAATTCCATGGTGACGTCGGCATCGGAGACCTGCATGTCGAAATGACGGGCCCAAGCGTCCAGAGCCAGGTCCTGCTTGACATTGTCAGCGGCCTGCAGCTTGATGTCATCCTTGAAGTTCTCAGCCTTCAGGCCCATCTGCTGCAGATAGGCGTCGAAGGACATGCCGGAAGCCTGCAGCTGCTGGAACAGCTCCTGCAGCAGGTTGGCCTCAGCAGCCTCGGCCATGGCGGCGGGAACCTCGACGTCCATGCGCTCGATGAGCTTGTTCAGGCAAGCGCGCTCCTTCAGGCCCGGCAGCATAGACTTCTTCTGAGCGGTCAGGCTCTCAGCCAGGCGCGTGCGCAGCTCCTCGACGTTCTCGAAGCCCAGGGTCTCCTTGACCCACTCATCGGTGACCTCGGGGAGGATCTTCTTGCGGACGGCTTTGACCTCGACGTCGAAGTGGATCTTCTCGGTCTTGTCCTTGAGGGCGCGCAGCAGAACGGGCGGGTTGGCCGGCATGTCCAGGTCGAACTCTGCGGTCTGGCCCTTCTTCAGGCCCACCAGCTTCTCCTCGAACTCCTCGGGCAGAAGGCCGGCGCCCATGGTGTAGGGGCGCTCCTCGGTGGACAGGCTCTCGATGGCCTCGCCCTTGTCGTCGGTGGACTTCATGGCGATGGTCAGCTCGGAGTCGACCTTGACCTTGGTGTTGGCCGGGGCATCCTTGAACGTGAAGTAATGCTCGCGGAAGTGCTCGATCTGGTCCTCAATCTCCTCATCGGTGGCCTCTTCGCCGGGAAGCTCGATCTCGACGGGCTCGTAGCTGTCCAGCTCGACCTCGGGCTTGCACTCGATGGTGAAGGTGTAGGAGTACTCCTTGCCGTCCTCGACCAGGCCGGGCTCCTCAGCGAACTCGGGCTTGCTAATCGGGAACAGGCCCTTTTCGTCGATGGCGATGGGGGAAAGGCCGTTCACCACTTCGTCGGCGACGGAAGCGCGGACGGCGTCCTTGCCCAGAGCGTTATCGATAATGGGACGCGGGGCCTTGCCCTTGCGGAACCCGGGGAAGTTGTACTTGTTAGCGAATTCCTTATACGTATTCTTGATACGGGCGTCGACGTCCTTGGCATCGAGGGTGATGGTCACCTTCGCGCGGTTGCCCTCAAGAGCCTCAACTTTAGTTTCCACGTAGCTATCCTCCATCGTTACTTGCTCATAGGTGCTATAGCGCACCGACCTGTTATTATGGCACATTCCACCCGCTCGATAAAGCTGAGGTCCCGCGTTCACGAACGAACCACGGAAACGCAAGCATCGACCGCGCAATGGGACGCGGGAAAACCACCGCGCCGCTTGCCACATTTGCCTACCAAAACGAACCTGTTCAGGGTATCATAACTATGTCTGAAAACGCACACTCAACGCACCAGAGGAAATCATCATGGCTTCCATCGAATTGAACATCCTGCAAGAGCGGGAACTTGGCCGCTTGCTTGATTACGAACGCGCAACCTGCACCGTCGACGGCGAGCTGGTCTATCGCTGCGCATTCCCGTTGCGTCCCGACGATGATCTGCAGCGCGAATTGATCGAACGAGGCGCGCTTGCCAAACGTCCGGACGATCGTCGAGGCACTGTGGTAGCCATCACCACCGACGGCTACTCCTACTTCCCCGCAAAACGCAAGGAGCAGGAAGAGCGCAACCGAGACAAGCATCATGACACCCGACTTGTGGGTCTTTCAGCTTGCTTCGCTGCTGCATGTGTGATCATCGGCTTTTTGTTGGGCAGGTTTGTGGGATAGCACGCAATCCCCTCTTCCATAAACGATTCAAGGGCGCTGAGGCGCCCTTTTTCGTTGCCACCGCGTATACCCCTCAAAATGCCATCGAGCGTCAATGGCGATGCCACACTCAGCGTGCCCCCGGTTTGCCCATGCTTGTCGCAACCGTTCCGCCCTTGGTGGTTTTTGATATCCGTCAACGACATCCAGCGGCCATGCCCACCCCAAAACCCTCCTAAGCAGACCCCGAACGCCAACACGCAAAACGCAAGAAAGGGGCGCGACATGCGCCCCTTTCAAAGTGTCGGGATATTCAGCTTACCGCTTAGACCCTACGCATCCGCGCCGGGCTTGAAATCGCGGCCCTCGCGACGCCACTGCATGTACTCGGCGGAAGCCGCGAACAGCACGTCGGTGGAGGAGTTGATAGCCGTCTCCACGGAGTCCTGGATGACACCGATCACAAAGCCGATGCCGACGACCTGCATGGCCACATCGTTGCCGATGCCGAACAGGCTGCAGGCAAGCGGGATGAGCAGCAGGCTGCCGCCGGCGACGCCGGAAGCGCCGCAAGCGGACACAGCGGAAAGCGCGCCCAGGATGACAGCGGTGCCGAAACCGACCTCAACGCCCATGGTGTGCGCAGCCATCATAGCCATCAGAGAGATGGTCACAGCGGCACCGCCCATGTTGATAGTTGCGCCCAAGGGAATGGACACGGAGTAGTTGTCCTTGTTCAGGCCCAGCTTCTTGCACAGCTCCATGTTCACAGGGATGTTAGCCGCGGAGCTGCGGGTGAAAAACGCCGTAACGCCGGAGTCCTTCGTGCAACGCCACACCAGCGGATAGGGGTTCTTGCGGAAGCACGCGAACGCCAAAAGAGGATTGGTCACGAAGGCGACCACGGCCATGGCGGCAAGGAGCACCAACAGAAGCTGACCGTACTCGGTGAAGATCTCAAGGCCGTTGGTGCTGACCGAGGTGTACACCAGGCCCATGATGCCGAACGGGGCCAGGGAAATGATCCAACGCACGACCTGCGAAACCGCGTCGGAGATAGAGGCGAAGACCTCCTTCACGCCGTCCTTGGCATGACGCAAGGCAATGCCGAGCAGCACAGCCCACGCAAGGATGCCCAGGTAATTCGCGTTGGTCAGAGCATCAACGGGGTTGGAGGCGATGGACAGCAAAAGCTTGGAGAACACCGACCCGATATCGGAAGGAGCCGCAGAGGTGTCCTGAGCCGCGGCCAAGGTAAGCTCCACGGGGAACAGGGAGCTCATCAAAACGGCGACGAACGCCGCGATGAACGTAGCAGCCAGATACAAGATCACGACCACCTTCATGGCACCGGCGCCCTTGGCGTTTGCAAGCGCGCTGATGACCAAGAAGAATACCAGGATGGGCGCCACGCCCTTCAGTGCGGAGACGAACAACGTGCCGAACATCTCGAGCACGTCGTTACCCGGCCAAAACACGCCCAAAACAGCGCCGATGACCAAACCGACGAGAATACGCTTGATCAGGCTGATGTCATTCCACTTCCGCCCGATCGCCTTCAATGTTTCCATACCATTCGTTCCTTCCCGCCCGCCTTGCCCCGCAACAGGGAAAGCAAGCTTCAGCATAAAGCAGCTGAGGGGAACATGCATGCGTGCATACTCCCCTCAAATGGTGCGGGCGAAAGGACTTGAACCTTCACGGGGGTTGCCCACCAGAACCTAAATCTGGCGCGTCTGCCAATTCCGCCACGCCCGCACGCCCATCTACGCAAAATTGCGCCTTGCAATCATAGCAAAACCTGCAGCGGGCGACAGGGTCGAATGACCGGTTATCGCTCTAAACGGCGGATTTAACCGGGTGGAAACACATGATGCGCCGAACAATGCAGCGCACTACGTAAGACGCAAGCCTATTCTTCCAGCACGGCGAAATAATCGCTGCCCCGCTTCTCAACCTTGATATCGGCAAGAGAAGCGATGTACTGCCGCATTTGACCGAACCCGTGGTCGCGAACCTTGAACGACTTGAACGTGCTGCGCACAAGCTTGGACAAATCGGCGATGCCGACCCCGTCGACGCCCGCATCGCGCACAGCATCGAAGATGAGCTGTTCGGGGGTCTGCCCGTGCATCTTCTCGGACCGTTGAGCACGAGAAGGCTTGCGACGCTTGCGAGCCGGTCTGGAGTCCCGAGCCTCAGGCTGGGCAGCACGCTCTTCCCCATCCTCCTGCGCAACAGACGCTTCGTCGGCGGCATCGAATGCACGACCGGCTTCGGAGTGGTCCGCCGATGTGGCATCAGCCTGCGCCCCATCGAAGGTTCCGACGGCAGCCGCATCAACCGAAGCCGCCCCATCATGGGAAGCATCATCGGCTCGGTCATGGGGGTGACGGCCCGTCGCAACGGCTTCCTCAGACGAGAGAGCCTCTTCGATTTCGACCTTATCCTCCAGGACAGGCTCGGCCTTATCCGATTCGCCATCGAAGGATTGCGCCCTATCGCCAGTGCTGCCGGCTTTCGAACGGGACCTGCGGGATCGGGACCTGCGGGATCGACGTGGCTTGTCGCTCTCCTGCGCTTCGGATGCACCATCCTGCGGTTCGGCGGCATTGTCATCAGCTCGGTTTTCGGAATCTGCGGGAACCGCCGTCCCCGTTCGCCCATCGTGGCCAGTTCGATCGTCGGCGGGAGCCGTGGAGCTTTCCGTCAACTCCACCATCACGCTATTGCCATCCTTGGTGATCTGAACGCTGGAGAACTCGCCGAGCAGCTTCGTAAGCTGATTAGTGCCATAGCTGCGCACATCGAAATCGGGATAGCGCTTGAGAAGACGGCTCCCAACCTCTCCAAGGCCCGTAGCCTTACCGTTATTCTGGTTATCCGTAACGATATCGGCCACAGCACGCTCGACCTGCTCGATGCTCGGCCCGCTGCCCTGCCCCGCATTCGAAGCCGCCTGCCCCCGATGGCCGCGCCGGGACGCTTTGCCGCCTTCGCCCACGAGCAGCTCAAGCGTGGTGAAGATATCGCACGCCTTGCGAAACGGAACGGGCGTCTTCTTCTCCCCCATACCGATGACGGTGAGGCCGCTTTCGCGGATGCGGCTTGCAAGACGCGTGAAATCGCTATCGCTGGAGACGATGCAAAACCCCTCGACCGATCCGGTGTACATGATGTCCATAGCATCGATGATCATGGCAGAATCGGTGGCGTTTTTACCCGTGGTGTAACTGAACTGCTGAATAGGCGTGATCGAGTTCTCAAGCAGCGAATCTTTCCATTTCGCATGCAACGTGCTCGTCCAGTCGCCATAGATACGCTTGTAGGTGATGGTGCCGTATTTTGACAGTTCATCGGTGATCGGCTTGATGTACTTTGCAGAAACGTTATCGGCATCGATGATGAGCGCAAATCGTTTCTCAGATGATTTGGAATCCAATATGTCTCCTTTTAGGGAATCTGCTCCCGTGGGCAAGATATGTCGTGCACATTGTACGACAGCGCCGCAAGTGCAAGCTGATTGCAGGCAACCATAAGCACAATGTGCGAAAAAGAAAAAGCCTCGCATATGCGAGGCTGGGATTCACATGGTGGAGCTGGCGTTCATTCGGTCGAACACCTCGCCACCTGGACCTATAGCGCCAGGCAGCGACGGATTATCGCCCAAGCCAGCAGAATCGTCAAACGTGAACGCCACGCGCAGGCCGTCGTCATCGTCGGGGCCGCCCAGCACCACGCGCGCCACGAACGTGCGCAGGAGCTGCGCGTCGTCCACCTCGGCGGCGGCCATGCCCTCAAGCCAGAACAGCGCGCGGTCGTAGTCAAGGCGGGCGGCCTCAAGGGCCTCGGCCGTGCGCAGCTCGTCCTTGAGGAGCGCCTGCCGCTGCTTCAGCGCGTCTATGCGCTCCTTGCCGCCCGGCGGCGCGATGCCCGACTCGATGGCCGTCCATATGTTAGAGAACGCCGTCTCGATCTTGGCCAGCTCGCCCTTTATGGTCTCGCTCAAGGGCTTCTCGTCGGCGCGCTCCTCCTCGGCGTCGGCCAGCATGCGAGCGATGCGCTCGCGGCTGTCGGCGCTGCCCAGGGCCTCGCGCACGGCGTCGGCCACGCGCTTCTCCACGACATCGCGGCGCACGGTGCGCCCGCAGCTGCGGCAGCGGTAGTAGTGATAGGGCCTGCCCGACTTGCCCGTTCCGCTGGTGCCGGTCATCAGCCCGCCGTCTCGCCCGTCGTAGAGCTTGCCCGTGAGCGGGAAGTCCCACGCTTCGGTCTTGGCGCGGGGCCTGTGCGAGTCCTCAAGCATCCGTATCACCCTCTCCTCGTCATCCATGGGAACGATGGCGGGCATGCCGCCGGGCACGACCACGCCCGCGTAGCGGTACTCCCCGCCGTTCTCCCGCCGCATCAGTATGCGGCGCACCGTCTGGAAGCGCCACTTGCCGCCGCGCTTGGTGCGGTACGGCTCCCAGGCGCGCACCACGTCGGCCACCGACTTGCCCGACAAGACCATGCGCACGCCCAGGCGGATGGCGGCGGCCTCCTCCTCGTTGACCACGTAGCGCCCGTCCACTATGTCCCAGCCGTAGCGCACGCAGCCATTGGCCATGCACCGCTCGGCGTTCTTCTGTATGCCGTCGCGTATGCGCTCGCCGTCGAGCGCGCTCTCGTACTCCGCCAGCACCTCCAGCATGCCCAGCTGCAGCACGCCCGCCGAGCCGTCCGAAATGTCCTCGCCCGCGTACAGTATCTCGACGCGGCAGCGGCGCAGCATGATGCGCGCCATGGCCATCTCGTCGCGGTTGCGCATGATTCGGGTAACTTTATATATGACCACGAAATCGAACAGCCCTCGCTTGGCGTCGGCCATCATGCGCTGGAACTCGGCGCGGTCGGTGTTGGTGCCCGTCTGCGCGAAGTCACAGTACGTGGCCACCACGCGCAGGTCGTTCTCGGCGCAGTAGGCGCGGGACTTCTCCACCTGTATCTCTATGGACTCGCCGCGCTGGTTGTGGCTCGAGAAGCGGGCGTATATCGCCGCGCGCCCGCCCACGGCTACTCCATCTCGTCGGCGGCCTGGAACCACACCACCGTGCCGATCACGCGCACGGGGCCGTCGTCCATGCCGAAAATCATGTCCTCGTAGTCCTCGAAGCTATCCGCCGACAGCATCAGCTTGGTGCTGCCCTTGTACCAGCGGCGCATGACCGCGCGGTAGTCCTCGGTCTCCACCACGGCGATGGACCCGTTGGCGGGCTGGCGGTCGGGGTCGACCAGCACGTGGCTGCCCTCGGGTATGACGCGGTTCATGCAGTCGCCCTCGACCTCCAGGGCGAACGCGCGCGGATGCCCGGCGCACACCGAGGCGGGCACCTCAACGCGGTGCGCTATCTCCTCCTCGTCGGCGAGCGCGCCGGCGTGCACGCGCCCGAGCGCGAGCAGCGGCACGGTGGCGCTGCTGGCCACCACGGGCATGGCACCGGCGGGCATATAGGGGCTGCCCTTGGGCTTTTTGGTCACGGGGTCAATCTGATCCATTCCGCCGTCTTCTATAAGGTGTGACTTACTAATCTGATAGCAGGCCGCCATGCGCTCAATAGCTCCCATACGGGGTTCGGAGCGGCCATTTTCCCACTGCGAAACGGCGTTACCTGTCACACCTGCAATCTCACCCAGTTCATCCTGGGTAACGTCGAAAATCTGCCGTAACTTCTTTATGTTGTCGGATATCGGCATCTTAACTCCTTCCAGGACTTAAATTTATTTTCAATTTTACCAAAATTAATCTTGACCGTGTTCTGAAGATTAATTACAGTTATGGACAGAAAGGAGGGAGTATGAAGTCACTCAAGCAGGCGCGCATGAGCAAGGGCGTAACCAAGAAGGCAATGGCTGAACATCTGGGCATTTCAGGACCTACATACGATGTTTATGAAGACCACCCAGACCGTATGCGCATCGAGACGGCTAAAAAGGCCGCCGACTTCTTGGGCTACAAACCCGAAGAAATTTTTTTCGCTTCAAACTGTAATTAGATTTACCTATCAGAAAAGGGGACACACCATGACCACCAAGAGCCACCAGCCCGAGTTCGTCGCCGAGATCATCGGCAAAACGCTCGACCACCTCATCGACGACCGCAAGCGCGTGGCCGTCAACTTCGAGCTGGCCGAGAACGGCTGCATGGAGGAGACGCACGTCAGCCTCAAGCGCCGCATCGCGGCCATGTGGGGCTTCCAGACGAGCGGCATCGAGCTTCTGGAGGCGAGCACGACCTGGTTCGAGCTCGGCGGCGTGCAGTTCAACGTCTACAGCTCCGTGCAGTTCAGCGTGAACGGCAAGGGCTGGAGCACCGACTTTAAGACCATCGCACGCGACACCGCGTACGACGAGAAGGAGTAGGCCATGCTGAACGAGGTGACCGTACGGGGGGGGTTCACCGCCCTCAACGTGAAGAGCGGCAAGTGCGTGCTGCAGTTTGAGCTGGACCCGAAGTTCCGTGACTTCATCCCCAAGCTGGTGGAGTTCACGGGGCAGATGCTCAACATCCACGTGTACGACGACCAGGAGGTGATGTTCGTGGATAGGGACACCGGTGAGGTCGCCTACGAGGACGCCCCGCTGCTTCTGCCGGGCCGCGCGGGCGAATGACCCCGATACAGCGCGCCATGTGCGACGAGTGCGCCGCCATGATGCGCGAGTTCTACAAGGACCCAGAGAACGAGAGGAAGTTCCAGGAATGGAAAAGATCAAGGGAAAGAGGGTGCGCGTCGCAGCCGGCAAGCGAAAGACGCGCACCGCAACGGTTCACTTCCGAACCGAGACCAGTGTAACACCCGAGCAGCGCCGCGAGAGGCTGCAGGCCGTTTTCGCCGCCCTGTTCGTCTGCGCGTGCATCGCCGCCACATGGGCGCTGGAGGCAACAGTATGGCCGAGGTAGACGCCAAGGCCCAGGCCCTCGTGGCCAAGGCGTGCGGCTGGGTTGCCTCGAACCCCGATACATGGGCGAAGCTGCGCCGCATCTGCTACCGCCTGATGCTGGAGGGCCACGTCATCCAGCGCGACAACGTGTACACCCTGGCGTGCCAGAACGGCATGACCGTGAGCGAGGCCAGCGAGTTCAAGCGCGACCACAACCTGTGGAGCGTGCTGTCCCGCTACATGGTGCTGCAGCGCCCCTCCATGCTGGCCGCCGTGAGCTTCCGCCGCACGCCGGTGGACTCCGTGGACCTGGTGGGCACGTGGGAGGCCATCGTGGGCCCAGCCGTTTTCGCCGCCTCCACGCTAACCGAGGCGCAGGGCATCTACGACAGGGGCGCGCAATGAGGTGCACCGTCACGGTCGAGGGCCGAATGCCGAGCCTGAACGACTACATCAGCGCCGAGCGCGCCAACCGCTACAAGGCGGCGGCCATGAAGAAGCGCGAGACGGCGCGCGTGAGGGCGGCGGCCATGCAGCAGCGCGCGCCGCGCTTCGAGCGCCGGGTGACCGTGCGCACCACGTTCTACGAGCCCGACATGCGCCGCGACGCCGACAACGTGGGCTTCGCGCGCAAGTTCGTGCTCGACGGCCTGGTGGCGGCGGGCGTAATCAAGGACGACTCCCGCAAGTACGTGGAGCAGTGCCCCGACAGGGTGCTCACCGACAGGGCGCGCCCCCGCGTGGTCGTGGAGGTGAGCGACGAGTGACCCGCCGAGACAAGGGCAGGCCACACAGGGCGTGGCGCAAGGCCGACCTCGACCGCATAGCCGAGCTGGCGGGAAAGGTGCCCGCCCGCGAGATTCGCCGCGAGCTGCGGCTGTCCAAGAACCAGTTGGATAACGCGCGGCGCGTGATCAACGCCAGCGGCGGCCACGTGTCCCTGCGCTGCTACCGCCACCGCCTGGAGCTGTGCCCGTCGTGCGGGTGCCGCAGGGCGACCCTCGGCAAGGACGGCATCTGCGAACCGTGCAGACGCCAGCAGCAGCTTGAGGCCATAGAGGCCCGCATAGCCGAGCTGCTGCCGAGGCTGACCGCAGAGGAGCGCCGCACCTACGAGCGCACCGAGTGCGGCCGAGAGAGCCGCGCCGACCCCATGCCGCAGGCCCCGGACACCTCGGGCATGAGCCGCTACGCCGCCGACAAGGCAGCAGAGGCGCACGACGAGGCCATGGAGCGGTGGCTGTGCCGCTACCTGTACCGCAGGGTCAAGGCGGCGCAGAAGCGCAAGGAGCGCATAGAGAAAAAAGTTCCGAAATCCTGAAAAGTTTTTATCACTTTTAGTTTTCCCAGTTAGGAGACCCAAATGCTCACAGAAATCATCAGCAAGACCGTCGCGGACAAGACGGTGGACAGCATCCTGAAGCGCATCGAGCGCGCCGTCCCCGTGCCCGAGCCGGGCGACGGCGGCTTCGACGCCGCCATGCGCCAGGCGTTCAACATGGGGGCCGCCTGCATGGCCGCGCAAATCAAGAACGGCCCCGTGCCCACCAAGCGCATCGCGCTCATGGGCGAGGTGGCCCGCGTGGCGTGCCGCGCCCGCCTGGTGGGCATGGAGTGCCGCGTGGTCGTAGACGAGGAGGCCCGCGCATGCAATCGCTAGAGGAGGTCGCGATCTGCGACGTGTACCCCTACGAGCGCGCCGACGGCGAGCCGATGAACCCGCGCGACTTCACCACCAGGGAGAGCGCCGAGCACATCGCGGGCCTGGCCGCGCAGTTCAAGGTCAACCGCCTCAACCCCGGCCAGCCCGTCATGAAGCCCATCCTGTACAAGGAGGGCGGCATCTACTGGATCATCGACGGCGAGTGCCGCGTGCGCGCCATGAGGGCCATCGGCACCGAGCGTTTCCTCGCCGAGGTCTACGACGACCTGGACGACGCCGAGCTGGCGCGCGTGGAGGCCGCCAAGGCCATGGTGGAGACCGACGCCAAGCTGGAGCTGACCGCCGAGGAGAAGTCGCGCGGCGTGCAGACCATGCTGGCGCTCGACATTCCCGACGAGGAGGTGGCCGTGGCCGCCCGCACCGACGCGGGCACCGTGGCCAAGGCGCGCCGCGCCGCCCGCAGGGTGCAGGACGCCGCCTACGACATGACGCTCGACCGCCTGGCGGCCATCGCCGAGTTCGAGGGCGACGACGAGGCCGTGGCCGAGCTGCGCGACTGCAAGCAGTCCGAATGGCAGCGCGTGTACGCGGGCCTGAAGGCCGAGGCCGAGCAGAGGCGCAACCGCGCCGAGGTGGTGGCGGTGCTTGCCGACGCGGGCGTCGAGTTCGTCGACGAATGCCCCGAGGGCTTCGCCGCATGCCGCACGTTTTCCGACTACCGCCCCGACCTGGCGGCGCTGGACGCCTACGTGGCCGACAACGCGGGCGCGGGGCTTCTGGCCGAGGAGACGTCGTTCGGCGTGACCCTGCTGGCGCCGGTGGCCGAGGGGGCCGACGAGGCCGCACAGGCCGCAGCCCAGCGCAAGGCCGACTTCCAGGCCGCCTACGAGGACGGCGCGAAGGCCCGCCGCGAGTGGCTTGCCGCCCACGCGGGCGACCTCAAGTCGATGCGCCGCACGGCTCTGGCGCTGACCGCGTTCGTCATGGAGGCCGAGGCCGTGGAATCGTTCGAGGAGCTGCTGGGCCGACCCATCGACCGCACGCCCACCGAGCTGGCCCTGGCCATGGGCTGGCGGGCAGCGTGGAACATGAGCGGCTGGACGGCCTGGAGCCTCATGGAAGGCGGCAGCTCCGTGTACTTCAACCGAGAGACGGTCGAGAACGTGACCATCATCTACGAGGCCATGAAGGCCGACGGCTACGAGCCGAACGCGGCCGAGACGGAAACCTACGAGGCGTGCATGGCGCGCCTGGGAAGCGAGGAGTAAATGAGCGAAGCAGTTGAGGCCGAGATCATCGAGCCCGAGGAGGCGTCAGAGCTGACCGTGGCGTACTCCCCCGCCGTGATCGAGGCCAACTTCGACGCCCTGGAGGCGCACGTGCGCAGGCTGGTGGCCGACTACGAGGGCGCGACCTACGACATGGGCAAGGACGAGAACGTGAAGGCCGCCAAGCGCGACCGCGCCTACCTCAACGGCATCGCCAAGGAGATAGACGAGCGCCGCAAGGCCGTGAGCCGCGAGTACACGAAGCCCCTGGCCGCGTTCGAGGACAGGTGCAAGGCCGTGGCGGGCATCGCGAAGCAGGCAGCCGACGGCATCAAGGCACAGCTGGACGAGGCCGAGGAGGAGCGCCAGCTGCGCGCGTACGCCAAGCTGCGGGAGCACTACGAGGAGTTCGCCGGGCTGCTGGCCCCCGTCGTGCCCTATGAGCGTTTCCACGAGAAGCAGTGGACCAACAAGACCTTCGGCGAGGTGAAGGCATTCAAGGCCCTGGAGGCCAAGGTGGAGCGCCTGGCCCAGGACTGGGAAACCCTCAAGGCGCAGTTCCAGGGCGAGCCGTTCTACGACGAGGCCGAGCGCGAGCTGTTCGCCACCCTGGACCTGGGCGCGGCCATAACGGCGGCGCACAAGGCCGAGGAGGAGCGCCGGCGCATCGCCGAGCTGAAGGCGGCCATGGAGCCGGAACCCGTGGAAGAGCCCGAACCCGAACCCGAAGCGGTGCCCGAGCCCGCGGAATGCCAGCCCGCAGAGTTCCCGCAGCCGCTTGAGCAGATGCCCGAGCCGCAGCCCGCGCCCATGCCCGCCCCGGTGCCGCCAGCGCCGCCCGCACCGGCACCCGTGGCCATGGCGGGCGACCCGTGGACGGTCGTGGTGCCGTGCGCCACGCGCGAGCAGATGCAGGGCGTCGCGGCGGCCCTCAAGGCGCAGGGCGTCGTGGGCACCATCATGCACGGCACGGTGGGCCAGGTTTACGAGCGGATGAACGGAGGCTACTAGCATGACCCAGGAACAGCAGTCCATCGACCTCATGGCGGCCGTTGCCCGCGTGCAGCGCGCCGTGGTGGTGCCCAAGGCCAAGTACAACGCTTTCGGCAAGTTCAGCTACCGCAGCTACGAGGACATAGTGGCCGCGCTGAAGGAGCCGTGCGCCAAGGAGGGCCTGGCGTTCTTCATGACCGACGAGCTGGTGCAGATAGGCGACCGCTACTACGTGAAGTCCACGGCGTGCGTGTTCCCCGCCGAGGGCGGCGAGGGCCTACTGCAGGTGAGCGCCTACGCCCGCGAGGACGAGCACAAGAAGGGCTCGGACGACGCCCAGGTGACCGGCATGGCGTCGAGCTACGCCCGCAAGTACGCGCTGTGCGGCGCGTTCGCCATCGACGGGCAGAGCGATCCCGACGCCATGGAGGAGCAGCCCGCGCCCGAGGAGAAGCAGCCGCCCGCAGACGGCCCCTTCACGGCCCACTGCCGCAGCTGCGGGGCGCGCTACCAGTTCGCCAGCATGCCGCAGTACATGGAGTTCGTGGCCAACAGCCCGTGCTGCCCGCGCCCCGACTGGCAGGTGGAGTAGATGCAGGCGCTCACCGAGGAGCTGGACGAGCTGACCGACAGGCTGGAGGCCGAGCTGAAGACCTGCAAGGAGTCGGGCTGCCAGTACGCCGAGAACGAGGCCGAGTACCGCAAGGCCCTGCGCATCGCCATCCTGAACGAGCGCCAGAAGGGCACGCCCGTCACCATCATCGGCGACGTGTGCCGGGGCCAGGAGCAGATAGCGGAGGCCAAGCGCCGCCGCGACTGCTCCGAGGCCATCTACAAGGCCTCGCAGGAGGCCATCAACGTAATCAAGCTGCGTATCCGCATGGTAGACGCGCAGATCACCCGCATCTGGAACAGCGGGGACGTAACCCAAGGAGGGTATCTATGAGCATCAACCGCGTGTGCATATCCGGCAACCTGACCCGCGACCCCGTGCTGCGCTCCACGTCTGGCGGCATGTCCGTGCTGTCCATGGGCGTGGCCGTCAACGACCGCCGCAAGAACCAGCAGACCGGGCAGTGGGAGGACTACCCGAACTTCGTGGACTGCACGCTGTTCGGCACCCGCGGCGAGAAGCTGGCGCAGTACCTCGCCAAGGGCAGCAAGGTGGCCGTCGAGGGCAAGCTGCGCTACCGCAGCTGGAACGACCAGCAGACCGGCCAGAAGCGCAGCGCGCTGGAGGTCGTGGTGGACGAGCTGGAGTTCATGAGCGGCCAGCAACAGCAGCAGGGCTACGCGCCGCAGCAGTACGCGCCCCAGGCGGCCCCGCAAGCGCCGCAGGCCCGCACGTACGGCCAGGGACGCCCCGCCCCGGCACCTGCGCCGCAGCAGCCCGCCTACGCGCCGCAGCCGGCCACTCAGCAGGCGTACGCGCCACAGCAGCCCGCGCCGCAGCAGCAGGCCATGCCGCAGCAGCAGGCCATGCCCGATCTGTACGACGAGGATATCCCGTTTTAGGGAAGACGACGGCGACACTATGGGCATGGTTATACACGACGACTTCTGGGCGGCCGCGCAGGCCATGCCCGAGAAGCAGCGCGCGCCGTTCATCTACGCCATCGTCGAGTACCGGTTCACGGGCAAGGAGCCGCAGGGCAGCCCCGCGTGGCTGCCTACCTTCCTGGTGCTCAAGGGCAGGCTCGACATGGGCGACGAGAAGAGCGAGCGCGCAAGGAAGGCGGCCAACGCCCGCTGGGGCAACAGGCCGGGGAAGGAAGACGCGGTGGACGATGCGGCGGCACGGGCGCAAGCCGATGCGCAAGCACATGCGGGAGCATATGCGGATACAGATGCAGTCGCACATGCGCAAGCAGATGCGGATGCACATGCAGGCGCATCGAGTTGCGGCAATGCAGAGGTTGAGGTTGAGGTTGAGTATATAGATAACCCCTTAATCCCCTTTGACGAAATCGTGCATGCGCTCAACGAGGCAGCCGGCACCCGCTACCGCTCAAGCAGCGCCAAGACCCGCAGGCTGATACACGCCCGCTGGGCCGAGGGCTACCGCCTCCCCGACTTCCTGGCCGTCATCGACACGATGGCAGCCGAGTGGGCGGGCGACCCGAAGATGGCCAAGTACCTGCGGCCCTCCACGCTGTTCTCGCCGAAGTTCGAGGACTACGTGAACCGCGGCCCGAGGACCCGGAAGGAGGCCGACGGCTATGCCGAGTACGACTGAGTGCCCCCACTGCGGGGCGCAGCTGGAGGTCCGCTACGTGGTGCTGGCTGGCCGCCGCACCTTCTGCGGCTGGAAGCCGTGCGGCTGCCCGGGTGCCGTGGCGGAGCGCGACGAGCGTTCGCGCCTTGAGGCCAGGGCCAAGGCCGAGGAGGCCGCGGCCAAACGCCGCCGGGCCTACGAGCGGGCCGGAATCAAGCCCCGCTTCATGACGGCCGCCTCCCCCATGGCCGAGGGCATTGCCGCGAAGGTTGAGCAAGGGCGCGGGGCGTACATCTGCGGCCCCGTGGGAACCGGCAAGACCCACCTGGCGAGCGCCGTGGCGCGGCTCCTGGTGGACGGCGGCACCAGCGTGAGGGTGACCGACATGCTGGGCGTGCTGGCCGCCATCAAGGGCACCTACGGCGGCGACGGCACCGAGGACGGCGTGCTGTCCAGGCTCTCCAGCGTGGGGTGCCTGGTGCTGGACGACCTGGGCAAGGAGTCCCCCACCGACTGGACGCTGGGGCAGGTGTTCCGCGTCGTGAACGACAGGTACGAGAACATGAGGCCCGTGGTCGTGACCACGCAGTACGGCAAGGGCGACCTCATACGCCGCCTGGCCAAGAACGGCGACGAGGAGACGGCGGTGGCCATCGTGAGCCGCCTGTCGGAGATGTGCGACAAGTACGAGCTGCAAGGCAAGGACAGGAGGCTATCGAATGGCAAACGTTGACACGCTGCCCGAGATCCTGCGCCCCCTCATGGAGGGGCCGAGCATCGAGACGCCCAGGTGCGCCGTGTGCGGCGCGCCGTGGCCGCTCAACCGCCACCACATCGTGAGGCGCGGGGCGGGCAAGCTGTTCCGCGACGGGCGCGAGGTTCCCAAGCCCACGGTGATGCTGTGCGGCAGCGGCAACGGCAGCGGCTGCCACGGGCTGGCGCACGCCAACCGGCTGCACTTCCGCTGGGTCAGGGCCGAGCAGAGGTTCAACCGCCCCGCCCCGCCGGGCTCGGGGCACTGGGAGTACCTGCTGCTGCCGGAACCGACCAAGTACGCGGATGCCCTGGCCATGGACGGCTGGGGTCGGCTGCCGAGGGGCAGGCGGTGCATGTGAGCGGGTACGAGCCTTCAAGCGGGTGGAACCTCCCGCCCGGGTGCTTCGAGTCCGACCCCAGGGCACCGTGGAACCGGCCCGACCCGTGGGAGGGCCGCACGTGCCGGGAGTGCCGCTTCTGCGGCCGCGTGCAGGGCGCTGGCGGCGAGGCCGTGTGCGCCCGCGACGCCATGACGGGCGGCGGCCCCGACGTGGAGGCGGTAGACGAGACAAGCGAGGCATGCGAGTGCTTCGAGTTCGAATAGGAGACGAAACGATGAAGAAGATCTACGCGGTGGCCACGGAGAGCGACGTGGTGCTGGCGTTCGAGAGCAGATCGGACGCAGACGAGTACGCAGGCGAGCACGACGGCATGGCGGTGCTGCCGGTGCCGTGCGTGGGGGCCTACGAGTACTCCAGCGAGAAGCCGGCCACCGACTGGGACCGAATCGCCGACGCTCTGCCGAAGGGAGGCGAACAGGCATGAGGCTGTACATGTGCGCATGCGAACGCTGCGGCAAGGAGGTGCCGGCGACCCTGGCGGGTTACGCCAAGATGGTGCTGAGGAACAGCGCGCGAATCGACGGCAAGGCAAGGGCCTTGTGCCCGGAGTGCGCCGAGAGCCTGCGGGCGTGGTTCCTCGCAGGCGCGGTGAAGCCGGAAGGAAGGGAATAGCGATGGGAATCATCTGCGATACCTGCGGGCGCGATATCGACGCCCTGGGGCAGGACAACATGGGCGTAGACGCGCCGCTGTGCGAGGACTGCTGGGGCGAGCAGCAAAGCCATACGGTAGCAGTGCCGCGTCGCGAGGCTCGCAACCTGAGGTTCGAGAACGCCCGACTGCGCGAAAAGCTGGACGCCGGGACCGAAGAGACGGCCGTGCGGAACCTGCGCAAGGGCATCGAGACGGCCTACGAGGCGAGCCGCGAGCGCGCCCTGGCGCTCACGAAGCTGGACGAGTGCGAGTTGTGGCTGGGGCGCTGCGAGCCGAGGGCGACAGCGTCACCGACGCTCAAGGGCGCGGCCCAGGACGCCGCCATGCCTTGCCTCAAGGCCGAAGAGGCGCGCGGCTTCGCGATGCCCGACGTGAACGTGGAGGTGAAGGCCGAGGTAACGGCCGAGGAGCTGGCCAAGAGCCTGCGCGAGGCCATGAAGCCGGCCATGCGGATGGCGGTGGAGTAGCCATGGAGCAGCAGACCGAGAAGCCGAAGCGCCGACCCAGCATCGAGGTGCGCTGCCCGAAGTGCGGCATGCGCGAGATCTGGCACCACCTGCCCAAGGGCGGCGACCGCTGCCGCTGGTGCGGCCACCTGTTCGAGGACTTCACCTACCGCAAGGTCGGGCCGAGCGCGAAGGAGGGGGCGCGATGACGAACTGGGAGCACCTTTTCGGCACGCCCGAGCGGGCCATCCACACGGAGACGGAGTTCCACTCGTGGCCCTTCTTCATCGCCGTGTATGAGACGAGCCGCATGAGCAGCTGCACTACCAGCAAGCGGCTGCTGGCCAGCTTCTGCGAGGAGGCCGACTACCTGGAATGGCTCAAGGCCGAGTACGACGACGGCACCGTCGAGTGGGAGGAGCGATGAACCGCCCGGGATGCAACTGGGGGTGCCTGCTGTTCATAGCGGCGGCAATCGCCATAGACGCGGCGGCCATCTACGCCATAAGGGCGCTGGCGCTCGGGCTCATGGCCATGGCCGTGGCGGCGTGCGGATAGGGGCAACCGAATACGGAAACAGGCAGAGGGCCGTCCTTCGGGGCGGCCTTTTCCGTGCCCGGCGACACGCTTGCGACCATATGGGCCGAGAGATAAGGGAAGGAGGCCGCAGGTGCCCAAGAAGGACAAGCCGCTCACGGCGAAGCAGGAAGCGTTCGCCCGCGAGATGGCCAAGCCCCGCGCCAAGCAGCAGGACGCGTACCGCGCGGCCTACGACTGCAAGCGCATGAACTACAACTCGATAAGCTGCGCCGCCTCCAAGCTGATGCGCGACCCACGAATCGCGCACAGAATCCAGGAAATCCGCGACGCGGCCGCCAAGGACTGCCGCTGGGAGCTGCAGGACGCGGCCGCCCCGCTGTTCGAGGTGCTGGACGGCGCGCTGCCCATCTTCCGCCGCCAGGCGGCCGAGGGCAGCATCAACGGCGACGCGCGCCTGGCCATAACCGAGAGCGTGAAGCTGCTCAACGACATGTTCGGCGTGGACGGCGCGAAGGCCGCCATGGCGGAGGCGGGGGTGACTATCGTTGACGACCTCGGTTAGGCTCTCGGACGTCGTGGCCTCCGTGTTCGCCGGCGTGTGGCGCTCCATCAAGGCGCACGAGTTCACGCACTACTGGTTCAAGGGCGGGCGCAACTCCACCAAGTCGTCGTTCATATCCATCGCCATCGTGCTGCTGATCATGCTCAACCCGGAGGCCAACGCCGTCGTGCTGCGCAAGGTCGGCAACACGCTGCGCACGTCCGTGTACGAGCAGATAGGTTGGGCGTGCGACGTGCTGGGCGTGGCGCACCTGTTCGACTTCGGCCTGTCCCCCATGGAGGTGACGTACCGCCCCACCGGGCAAGTCATACGCTTTGTGGGATGCGACAAGCCGAAGAAGCTGAAGTCAGCGAAGTTCCGCACCGGCTACTGCGCCATGGTGTGGTTCGAGGAGGTAGACGAGTTCGACGGCATGGACGAGGTGCGCAGCGTGCTGGCCACGTTCCTGCGCGGCGGCGACATGTTCTGGGTGTTCTACAGCTACAACCCTCCCCGCTCGGCTCGCAACTGGGTGAACAAGGAGGCGCGCGACCTGGAGGCCCACCCGGGCGAGGACGGGCGCTTCATATGCCACACCACGTACCTGGACGTCATAGACGAGCACCCCGAGTGGATAAGCGCCGCGGCGCTGGCGGAGGCCGAGCGCAGCCGCCGCAAGACCCCCGACTCCTACCGCTGGCAATGGCTCGGCGAGGTCATCGGCACAGGCTCCGAGGTGTTCCCCGACGAGCTGCTGGACATACGCCCCATCACCGCGGAGGAGCGCGCGTCCATCGCCCTGCGCTCGTTCGGCGTGGACGCGGGCAGCGTGCACCCCTGGGTGTTCATGGAGGCGGGCTACGACGAGAACGAGCGCGTGCTGTACCTGCTGGACGAGGAGAGCCGCCAGGGAACCGAGGCCATCGACGTCAAGACCGCCGAGCTGGTGGCGGCCAAGCTGCAGGCGGCCGAGGACCCCGCCGCCGACGTGTGGTGCGACAGCGCGGCGCGCGGCATGATCCTCTACTACCAGGAGCAGGGCATCGGCGCGCAGAAGTCGTTCAAGCAGGGCCTGAACGCGCCCAAGAGCCGCATCAGGTGGATGCAGAACCTTACGCGCATAGTCATCGACCCCGACCGCTGCCCGCTCGCCGCCAAGGAGTTCCCCGAGTTCGAGTACGTGTCGAACGGGCAGGGCGACATAACCGAGACACTGCCGAAGGTGAACGACGACGCGATAGACGCGGCGGGCTACGCCGCAGGACTGTGGATAAGGAGCAACCTCTGATGGAGAAGCGAGGCAACACGGGCTACGCCGAGGCGTGGCTGCGCCGCATGGGATACCAGCCGGACACCCGCATGCAGGGCATGGTGGGCGTCTGGTTCGGCTGGTTCGCGGCGAACAACGGCTGGTACCACTACAGCGAGCGGCGCGGCTTCCGCGTGTACAAGCGCGAGCGCGCCAGCCTGCACCCGGCGGCGCTCGTGGCCGACGAGTGGGCCAGTCTGCTCATGAACGAGAGCACGATCATCTCCAGCACGAGCGACGAGCGCCGCGCCTGGATGGCGCGCTACTTCGCCAACCCCACGGCGACGGGCGGCGTCGGCGACGAGGGGCACGAGGACGGCCAGGCCGCGCCGCAACCGACAGAGGACGGCGACGCGCCCACATCGTTCGCCATGGACAACGCCGACTTCATAGCCCGCGCGTTCGCCATGGGCACGGGCGCGTGGGTCATCGAGCCGCGGGGCGTGACCGACAGCGCCTACACGCCCGACGCCGAGCTGCGCATCGTGCGCTACGACGCCACGCAGATAGTCCCGCTCACGTGGAGCGCCGACGACTGTACGCAGTGCGCGTTCGTGGGCCGCGTGGAGGTCGCCGGGCGCGACTACGACCAGTGCCAGGCCCACGTGCTCAAGGGCGGCACCTACCACATCCTCACGCAGCTGTTCGACACCCGCACGCACAAGCAGGTGACGGTCGAGGGCATCAGCGCCGACATGGACACGCGCTGCACCCGCCCGCTTTTCGCGCTGGTGCGCCCCGCCGTGTCGAACCGCTTCTACGACTACTGCGCGATGGGCGCGAGCGTGTACTGCAACGCCGTGGGGGCCATGAAGGTGGTCGACGAGGCCGCCACCTCCCTGCTCGACCACATTCGCGTGGGCCGCCCGCGCACGTTCGTGGACAAGACCCTCATAGAGTCCAAGACCGACAAGGGGCCGGACGGCAGCCTCACGAAGACCTACTACGCCTTCGGCGAGGCCGACGACACCATCTTCAGCATGAACCCCGGCGACGAGGGGTCGGCCAAGATTCAGACCGTTCAGAGCGACCTCAAGGCCGACGAGAACGCCAGCGCCATCAACACGGGCCTGCGCCTGCTGTCGGTGGCGTGCGGCTTCGGCAACGGCTACTTCTCCTGGGAGTCGCACACGGGTCTGAAGACCGCCAAGGAGGTGGCGGCCGACAACTCGCAGCTGATGCGATCCATCCACCGGCACGAGAACGCCCTGCGCAAGTCCATCGTGCGCCTCGTGAACGGCATGGCCGACGCGTGCCGCAGCATCAAGGGCGAGGCCGTGCCCTACGGCGACGTCACCGTGGACTTCGACGACTCCATCATCAGCGACACGCAGAGCGCGCGCGAGATGGCCATGAGCGAGGTCGGCGCGGGCATCATGGCCCCGTGGGAGTACCGCCGCCGCTTCTACGGCGAGACCAGCAACGAGGCCAAGGCCAACGTGCCCGAGCAGCAGGGCGGCGCGTTCGACATGCTGGGCGACGGGCTCGCCTGATGCTGGGGCCGGACTACATAGAGCACTTCACCGACGCAGCGCAGGGGGCCATGGACGAATACACCCTGCGCCTGGTGTGCATCTACGCCGCGCTCATAGGCTCCATCGACTTCGAGGGCGACAGCGCCTACTCGCAGGCCGCCCGCAAGGCGGCGCTTGCCGCCAAGGACGTGCAGAAGGCCATGAACGAGGAGGGCCGCAGAGCCGCGCGCGAGGCTGCCAAGGCTGCGGCCGAGGCCGTGGCCAAGAGCGCCGAGGCCGACCTGGCCACGCTGGGCACGGCCATGGGCGCGCTGTCCAAGACGATGCAGTGGAGGCTGCACAACTCAGCGCGGGCCACGGCGGCGGGAGTGCAGGACGTCGTGAGCCGCGACAACCTGAAGATGCCCGCCAATGCGCAGCGCACCTACCTCGAAGTCGTGGCGCAGGCCGTGGCTCGGGTGAACTCGGGCATGGCGGGCTACGAGCAGGCCACCCGCGAGGCCGTGCTGAAGCTGGCGCGGCGCGGCGTGTCCGTCGTGGACTACAAGAGCGGGGCGTGGGCGCAGCCCGACGTGGCCATGCGCCGCCACATTCGCACGCAGGCGGTGCAGGCCGGCAGCCGCAACACGCTGGAACTGCTTGAAGAGACCGGGCACGACCTCGTGCAGACCTCCTCGCACGGCGGGGCGCGCGAGAGCCACGCCAAGTGGCAGGGCCGCGTGTTCAGCCTGTCGGGCAAGTCCAAGAAGTACCCGCCGTTCTACCGCGAGACGGGCTACGGCTCTGTCGATGGCCTGTGCGGCGCGAACTGCAAGCACGACTTCGGCATCTACGTGGAGGGCCAGCAGCTGCGGTACGAGCGCGATCCCGATGGCGGCGACGAGAAGCGCGAGGAGCGATACCAGGCAGAGCAGAAGCAGCGCGAGCTCGAGCGCGGCATACGCGCCGCCAAGCGCGAGGCAACGGCCCTGGAGGCCGCCGGGCTCGACAACACCAAGGAGCGCCTGCGCCTGGGCAAGCTGCAGAAGCGCCAGCGCGAGCACATAGCCGCCCATCCCTACCTGTCCCGCGAGCGCACGCGCGAGGCCGCCGTGGAATCGAAGGAGCGCATCTACCCGCTTGCCACGGACAAGACCTGGGTGCGCGAGAAGTTCATGCCGGGCAAGGGCGCGGGCACCGCCGCAGACGTGAGCCGCCGCGCCGTGAACGGCAGGGCCTACCACGACAAGGTGGCGTCCCTTCCCATCCCGAAGCGCGCAAGCGAGGCCGTGTACGCCGAGAGCCGCCGCATCCTGCGCGACCGCGACGGCACGGGCTACGAACGTATGTCCGTCGTGTCGTGGAAGAAGGGCGAGCGCGTCACCGATACCTTCGGGCACGGCCTGAAGAGCCAGGCGTGCGGCCTGACCGCCAAGCAGGTGGAGGCGTGCAGGCGCACCAAGGGCGGCGTGGTGCTGATCCACAACCACCCCATGAGCTCGCCGCCGTCGTGGACCGACATTCGAACGGTGGCGGAAAACGACTGGGTGCGCAGCTCGGTGGTGGCGTGCCACGATGGTACAATCTACGAAATCAAGGTGAACGACCGCAGCGTCGTACAAGCGTACGAGGAGCTGCGAGAGCTGGCGAAAAGAGAGTGCCCGAACGCGGGCGGCGATGTTATCGACCAGCTTGCCACCGAAATGCTCTACGAGCGAAACGAGGAAGCGAAATGGTTCAGGCTGACAAAAAAGAAGTGACGCCAGAGGACTGGGTGCTCGTCATAGATGACAGCGCCTCCGAGTCGAAAGCCGCCGAAAAGCTGACCAAAGAAGAGCGCGAGGAGCTTTTTGCCAAGTCCCGCAAGGTTCTGCGCGACGCGGGGCTGATGAAGTAGACCAAGCGACAACCGAGTAGACGCACGGCATCAAGGCCGCCCACGAACGGGCGGCCTTTTCTTTTGCCTGGCGACACCTCGGGGAAGATGCAGGCACGCGATGGGGCGGCGACAACATGCCCCGCACGCGACCACGGCGACAACGGTGGGCCATCCAAGCGCGCAGGGAAGCGCGACAACCAAACACGGAAGGAGCAAGCGATGGCTGAAGACAACAAGCCCCAGGGAAACGAGGGCGGCGAAGGCCAGCAGACCGAGCCCCAGAAGGAGGTCGTGTCCTACGCGAAGTACAAGCGCGAGACCGACGAGTACCAGGAGCAGGTGAAGGCCCTCAAGGCCGAGCTGGAGCAGCGCGACAAGCAGATCGAAGAGTTCACCGCCAAGGCGGGCAACGCCGACGAGCTGCAGGCCGCGCTCGACAAGGCCAAGGCCGACAACGAGGCGTACAAGGCCGACGCCGAGAAGCGCGAGGCCGACATGCGCCGCGACTTCGCCATCGACACCAAGCTGGCGCAGATGGGGGTGCGCAACGCCAAGGCGGCGCGCGCGATCATCCCGAACATCGCCGACGCGAAGCTGGACGAGCAGGGCAACCTCACGGGCATCGACTTCGAGGCCCTGAAGAAGGATAACGCCTACATGTTCACCGACCAGCCCCGCGAGAGCGCGGGCGGCGACCCCAAGGGCGGCGCAGGCTCCGACGGCCTGGCCGACTTCCGCGCAGCTTTCGGACTCACCGACGAATCTTCAAAGGAGTAAATCATGCCAAACAGCATCGAACTGCCCAAGGGCTACGAGAACGTGCTCATGGAGGCGTACCGCAAGGAATCCCTGACCGCAGTGCTTGAGAGCGCCGCGCCGCAGGGCAACATCGCGCAGATGGAGCAGCTGGGCGAGTTCTACTATCCCGTCTACTCCATGGGCGGCCTGGGCGACGTGCAGGCCAACGGGCGACTGCCGCAGAACAGTGGCGCGTCCCTGACTTGGAAGCCCATCAGCGCCAACTACGACCGCGGCACCATCCTGGAAATCGACCAGAAAGTGGACGCCCAGTCCTTCAATCTGGCGTTCGGCAACGCCGCCGCGCACTTCAACCGCACCAAGGTGGTGCCCGAGGGAGACGCGTTCGTGTTCTCCACGCTGTGCGCAGGCACCGGCATCACCAAGGAGCAGAAGACCTACGCCGACGGCGCGGACATGCTCAAGGGCCTGAACGCCGCCATGTGCGACATGGACGAGAAAGAGGTGCCGGAAGAGGGCCGCGTGCTGTTCATCACCCCCACCCTGCTGGGTATGGTGAAGGACCTGGACACCACCAAGTCCCGCGAGGCGCTGGACGGCTTCTCCTCCATCGTGAAGGTGCCGCAGTCCCGCTTCTACAGCGCCATCGACCTCCTGGACGGCACCACCAAGGACGAGGAGATCGGCCACTACAAGAAGGGCACCGGCGCGGTGGACATGAACTTCCTTATCGTCCACAAGGACGCCGTGGTGCTGCGCTGGAACTTCGCGCACGGCAAGGTCATCGACGCCGAAGACAACCAGCAGGGCTTCGGCCACCTGTTCAAGTACCGCAAGTACGGCGTGTGCGGCGTGCGCGAGAACCTGGCGCACTACATCACCGCAGGCATGAAGGCAGCGTAGGAAGGAGGCGCGACATGCGCACCGTTGGACTGTCCTTCGAGAAGGAGGCCCCGAAGAAGGCCAAGCCCGCCAAGGGCAAGACGGAAAAGCCCGAGGCGAAGGCCGCAGACGAGCAGCCCGCCAAGGGCAAGGCGAAAAAGCCCGAGGCGGCCGAGGACGATGGAAACTAGAGCCCCGACCCACGAGGACTACCTGGCAGCCGGGCGCGGGGAGCTGTCCGCCGAGGAGTTCAAGGCGGCGCTCCCCCACGCCACGGCAGCCGTGCGCGACCTGATCTTCCCCAACGAGCCGGACGGCTCCGAGGAGTGGGCGCGCGCGGTCATGGCGGCCTGCGAGGTCGACGCCGCGTACGGATGCTCGGGCGGCATCATGGAGGGCGGCGGCTTCACCGTCGGCTCGTTCTCGTGGAACCCCGGTACCGAAGGGGCCAGCACCTACCGCAGCGACATGGAGGCCGCCGTCCGCCGCGAGCTGCTTGGAACGCCGCTGCTCTACGCGGGCATCGGGGGTACCAGATGATGCGGGTGCCGCGCTCGGCGCGGCCCTCCACCATGTCCGTCAAGGTGCCCAGGGAGGGCGGCTACGGCGGCGAGTTCGAGCAGCCCGTCGAGGTGCGCCGCGTGCGCTTCGAGCCCGTCTCGGCGTGGCTCGTGCGCGAGTACGCCCTGGGCGACGGCGCGCAGGGCCTCGTGATAGCGGACGGCGCGGACAGCCCCGGCATGTTCGACGTACCAGTGGGCAGCCGCGTGAGCATCGACGGGGGCGAGTGGATGAACGTGGCGAGGTGCACGCCCCGCCGCGCGTTCGGCACCCGTCCCCACCACTGGGAACTGGAGGTGAGGTAGCCATGCCCGCAGCAGTTACGGTCGACCTGACCAAGCTCATGAAGCGTTTCAGCGCGAAGGAGCTGGAGGCCAAGCAGGTGAAGTTCGCCATGAGCGTGGCCGAGGACATGAACGCGTTCACGCCAGAGGACACCAAGCGCATGCACAACTCCATGCAGGCCGCCTCCGACTTCAGGCAGGGTCTCGTCATATGGGACGCCGACTACGCCGCCTACGTGCGCGACCTGCCCGACAGCTCCATCAAGCACGGCAAGAACCCGAGGGCCAAGGCCGACTGGCCGAAGGCCGCGAAGGAAGCGCACGGCGAGGACTGGGAGCGCCTGGCCGTCGACCTCCTGACCGAGGGGGCGTGACATGGCCCCGGACGTGATGGAGGCGGCGAAGGCCGCCATAGAGGCCCTGGGCTACGGCCCGGTGCTCCTCACCCGCCTGGCCGCCTCGCGCGGCCACGACGACGCGGTGGTGCTGCGGCCCATGCCCACCACCGACGTGGTGCGCCACATGGACGGCACCCGCCGCGTGGGATACGTGCTGCAGGTCATCGTGAAGGACACCTCCGAGGCCAAGGCCATGGGCGACGCCTACGACCTGGCCGACGCGCTGGACGGGGCCGACCTGTCCTCGCCCACAGGCTCCTACGGCTTCACGAGCGCGTCGCTGTACACCGAGCCGCAGGAGATAACGCCGCCCGAGGGCGGGCCGTACCTGTGGGAGTTCCGAATCAAAGCGACCATAACCATAGAGAAGGGATAACGATGGCAAAGAACCAAGACCTGGGCTTCGCGCCCAACTACATGAGCGCGCTGGAGATCGACACCACGCCAGACGCGGCCAGCCCCACGTGGGCCATCTTCTCGCGCGGCATCACCGAGGTGAAGCCGACCACCAACGAGACCACCGAGACCAAGGACTACTACGACGGCTACGGCACTCCCACCGACAAGGTGAAGAGCGTGCAGCCGCAGTACGAGGTCACAGGCGACCGCTGCTACGGCGACCCCGCGCAGGACTTCGTTGCCAGCCTGGCGCTTGAGACCGGCGAGGGCCGCACGGGCCACTTCCGCCACACCGACCCCAACGGCGACGTGGTGGAGGGCGACTGCACCTACCTGGGCCTGACCGTCGGCTCGCAGCAGGGCGCGGCGTCCGACCCCGGCGCGTTCTCCTGCACAATCTCGGGCGCTGGCGCTATGCGCTACATCCCCGCCAACAAGCTCAAGCAGCCCACGGGCGTCACCTGCACCGCGCCGACCGGCCCGGCCGTGGGCAAGTCCATGAAGCTCGCGCCGACCGTCACGCCCGCCGAGGCGAACGCCAAGTGCTTCTTCGCATCGGGCAACACCGACGTGGCCACCGTCGACAGCGACGGCAACGTGACGGGCGTGGCCGCAGGCGAGGCGGTCATCACCGTGCGCTGCGCGTCCAAGCCGAGCATCTGCACGCAGGTGAAGGTCACCGTGGCGGCGAAGTAGCCGCAGGCGACACCAGACATAACCTCCTGGACATGGGGGCGCGGGCTAGTGAGCGGCCCGCGCCCCTTTTCTATGCCCGACGCTCACCGCTCACGAAAGGGGCAACAAATGGAACTTCTGAAAAACATCCGCGCGTACGAGGACGTGTTCTTCGAGGACCCCGAGGAGAACCCAGACACGCCGCGCTTCCGCGTGTGGTTCGACGACAAGCACATCGAGGAGTACCTGGCCAAGGTCGGCAACGCCATCGACCGCGCGCAGGCCAACGAGCAGATGGCCCGCGAGGCCGACACCCCCGAGAAGGCGGCCGAGGCCAACGCCGCGCAGGCCCGCCTCATGAAGCGCACCATCTCGGCGTTCATCGGCACCGAGGGCTGGGAGCAGCTGCTCGCGTGGATGGGCGGCGACGAGGGCCCCATCGCGCCCGAGGAGAACATCCGCATCCTGGGCGAGGTCTTCGCCACGTTCCTCAACATGTTGGCGCGCCACGCGACCAGCGAGCAGCTGATGGCGTGCGGCCTTGCATACAGCGAGCGCGCCGATCAGGTCCAGGCGCTCAACCGCGCCCAGCGCCGCGCCAAGGCCAAGCGCAAGAAGAAGGGCGGCAAGTAATGCTGCCAGCCGCGCTCACGGCCGAGCGGGTGCGGCTGCCCGATGGCACGAGCGCCACGCGCTACCCGTGGAACGGCGAGGAGGTGCTGGTGCGCGACGACGCGCTCACGATCATCCGCGTCATCGAGGTGCTGACCGACGAGGGCAAGTCCGACGACCAGCGCCGGGACGAGTTCCTGGCGCTGTTCTTCGTGGACTGGACGGATGCGTGGTGCGCATGCGACTACGACGCCGCCGAGTTCGTGCGGATGCGCGACGCGGCGGTATGGGACATGTGCGGACTCGACCTGAGCGGCGACCGCCCGCACGAGACCCCGCTGTGGGACTTGGAGGAGGACGCGGCGCGCATACGCACCAGCTTCCGCCAGGCCTACGGCATCGAGTGGGACGAGGTGCGCGGTCGCATCAGCTTCGCCGAGTTCGTGGCACTCGTGGGCGGCTGCCCGCAGGACACGCCGCTCGGCGCGGCCATCCACTACCGCAACCCGGCGACCAAGCCGAAGCCAACCAAATACAACAGGCAGGAGGTCGAGGCCTGGAACGCCGCCCACAAGGCGTTCGAACTCGGCAAAGGCCGCAGCTCACACGGCTCTGAGGAAGGAAGCGACGCGGCGATGCGCGATGTGTTCGCCGCGCTCAAGAGAGCGACGAGGTGAGCATGGACGGCAACGTCATCATCAAAGCGGTGCTCGACACCGTTGACGTATCCAAGAACATCAAGACCCTGGAGCGCGACCTCCAGGGCATCTCCTGGAAGAACATAACCGAGGGCGACGAGAAGGCCGCGAAGCTGTCGTCCTCGTTCAAGAAGGCCGGCACGGCCGCCACGGTGACGCTGACCGCGCCCGTGGTGGCCGCCGGCAAGGCCGTATTCGGCGTGGCCAGCGACTACGAGCAGGCCAACGCCCGCATAGCCGCCGCGTTCGGCGTGTCCGGCGAGGAGGCCGAGCGTTTCAGCGGCATAGGCAAGCGCATATACGAGGGTGGCTGGGGCCAGTCCCTGGACGAGGTCAACGATGCGCTGATCCAATGCAAGTCCACCCTTCGCGACGTGTCCGACGAGGACCTGCAGACCGTCACCACCAACGCACTCATGCTGTCGGACACCTTCGGCGCAGACGTGAACGAGTCCATACGCGGCACCAACGCCCTCATGGAGGGCTTCGGGCTGTCCGCCACCGAGGCCAGCGACCTGCTGACGGCGGGCATGCAGCGCGGCCTGAACTACACCGACGAACTGGGCGACAACCTGAGCGAATACTCCGTGCGATGGGGCGAGGCGGGAATGAGCGCCAGCGAGTACTTCTCGCTGCTAGAAGCGGGCACGTCCAACGGCGCGTACAACCTGGACAAGGTGGGCGACTACCTCAACGAGTTCCTGACGGCGCTGTCCGACGGCCGCATGGAGGAATCCATCGGCTCGTTCAGCGAGGGCACGCAGGAGGTCTTCGAGAACTTCAAGAACGGCAGCGCCACCGCCGAGGACATGCTGCAGGCGGTGCTGGGCGACCTCACGCAGATGCCAAACGAGTACGACAAGGCCGCGCTGGCCTCCACCCTGTGGTCCTCGCTGGGCGAGGACAATGCCATGGGCATGATCGAGTCCCTGGCGGGCGTGCAGGACAGCTTCGGCGACGTGGCGGGCGCTGCGCAGCAGGCCCAGGAGGCCGCCTCCGACAGCTTCGCCGTGAAATCGCAGGAGGCCATGCGCGAGCTGCAGGGCTCCATCGAGCCGCTTGGCGAGCCGCTGCTCAACATCGCCACCAACGTGGCGGGCGTCGTCAAGTCGTTCTCCGAGTGGTTCGCCGGCATCGGCGAGGGCGGCCAGACGGCCGTGCTGGCCATAGCGGCCATAGTGGCGGCCATCGGGCCGGTGCTGTCCACCGTCGGCACCATCATCAGCGTGGTGCCGCAAATCGGTGCCGCCTTCTCCGCCGTAGGCAAGGCGGGCACTGCCGCGCTGGGGCTTATAGCCGCGCACCCCGTGATAGCGGCAATAGCGGCCATCATCGCCGCAGTGGTGCTGCTGTGGAACAACTGCGAGGAGTTCCGCGACGCCGTGACCGCCGTGTGGGATGCCGTGTGCGCCGCGTTCCAGGTGGCCGTCGGCGTTGCCGGCGGGGTCGCCGAGTCGATAGGCGCGTTCTTCTCCGGGCTGGGCGCGACGCTCGCGGGCGTGTGGGACGGCATCTGCAACGTTGTGCAGGTGGCCGTGATGCTGCTCGCGGAAATACTCAACCTAGCCATCGAGACGCTGCTCATACCCTGGAACTTCGTCTGGGAGAACTTCGGCGGCGTGATCACGGCGGCGTGGGATCTCATATGCGGCGCGGTCGGCACGTACATCCAATACGTGAGCGACGTGATAAGCGCGGCCCTTGAGGTAATCCAGGGCGTGTGGGACACGGTGTGGGGTGCCGTCAGCTCAACCGCTTCCAGCGTGTGGGATGCCATCACCTCGGCGATAGGCGCGGCCATCGACGCCATCAGCTCCACCATATCGGCGGTGCTGTCGGCGATACAGGCCGTGTGGGACTCCGTTTGGGGTGCCGTGAGCACCACGGCGTCGAACGTGTGGAACGGCATCAGCTCGACCATATCCGGCATCGTCAACAGCATCCGCGACACCATCTCCAGCGTGTTCAACGCCGCCCGCGACACCGTGGCCGGCATATGGAACTCCATAAAGAGCGCCATCGAGACGCCGATAAACAGCGCCCGCGACACCGTGCGAAACGTAATCGACTCCATCAAGGGGTTCTTCAACTTCTCGTGGTCTCTGCCCCACCTGAAGCTGCCGCACCTGTCCATCTCGGGCGGGTTCAGCATCGACCCGCCGAGCGTTCCGCACTTCGGAATCAACTGGTACGCGAAGGGCGGCGTGTTCAACGGCCCCAGCGTCATCGGCGTCGGCGAGGCGGGCCCCGAGGGCGTGGTGCCGTTCAACGAGCGCGGCGCGCGCCCGCTGGCCGAGGGCATCGCCAAGCTGCTCGACGGCAAGGGCGGCGCGGCCCATGGCGACACGAACGTGACAATCAACCTGTACGCGACCGTGCGGGAGGAGGCCGACATCGAGAAAATCTCCCGCCAGATAGCCAAGGAAATCAAACGGCAGGAGTGCTTCGCATGATATACAACGGCTTCGACTTCGCGCCGTGGTTCGACACCCGGCTCGTGACCCGCTCGCTGCTGCCCGAGTACGAAATCGCCACGCGCGACGTGCCCGGGCAGCCCGGCTCGCGCTTCATGCGCGCAGAGCTGAAACCCCTGACGATAGACGTGGCGGCGGCCTGGAGGGCACGCCCCGCCGACGATATGGCAGCCCTTCGCCGCCTCATGGCCTCGCGCCTGCTGTGTCTCAAGGAGGCCGAGCTGTGGCTGGACGACGAGAGGCACCTGGGCCTGCGCTACATGGCCGTGCTGACCTCGCCGGGCGCGCTCGACACGTTGTGGCACACCGGCGAGGCCACGCTGACGTTCACGGCATACGACCCCGTGGCCTACGGGGCCGAGGGGCGCGCAACCGTGTCGGGCATCTCGGGCGTGCAGGTGGGCGGGACGTTCCGCACCTACCCCACCGTGACCGTCAGGCCCGGCGGCAGCACGTCGGCGCTGCGGCTGACGAACATGGGCACGGGCGAGTTCGTGCAGATCGACAAGGCGGTGACGGCATCGAGCGCGGTGGTCATCGACATGGCCGCCCCGCAGGCCACGGTGGACGGCAGCCCCGCGCCCGTGACCTTCGAGAGTGACTTCTTCCCGCTGGAGCCGGGGGCCAACAGCCTCAAGCTGTCCAGCGGCACCGCGACGGTACAGTGGACGGAAAGGTACGTGGGCTGATGATTCTGTGGGCATGCGACCGCTGGGAGGCGTACAAGGGACCCATCAAGACGCTGTTCGAGTGCGAGGACACGCGCGAGGTCAACGGCGAGAACGCCCTGAGCATCACAACGCTGGCGCGCCTGGACAAGGGCGACCGCCTGGTGTGGCGCGACCTCAAGGGCCGCTGGCACGAGAACATCGTGGACGGCGTGGAGGAGGAGCGCGCAAGCGCGGGCATCCTCTACACGTACTACTGCCCGACCTCGGCGCAAATCGAGCTCCTGGGCGACTACCTGGAGGACAAGCGCCCCTACGACGTGAGCGCCTACGCCGCGCTGGCCTCGGCGCTGTCCTCCTCGCGCTGGCAGGTCGGAACCGTGGCCGACCTCGGGCAGGCCGGCACGAACTTCTACCACACCAACGCATGGGCGGCCATCCACGACGTGGCGGACACCTGGGGCGGCGAGCTGTCGTTCGAAATCCAGGTGAGCGGCACCAAGGTGACCGCACGCCGCGTGTGCATGGCCAAGCAGGTCGGCGAGGACAACGGCAAGCGTTTCACCTACGCCAAGGACCTCGTGAGCGTCAAGCGCAGCGTGGACGAGGGCAACGTGTGTACCGCCCTGTACGGCTACGGCAAGTCCCTGCAGACCGCCGACGAGGACGGCAACCTGACGGGCGGCTACGATCGCAAGCTGACCTTCGGCGGCGTGAACGGCGGGCAGAACTGGGTGGGGTCGGCCGACGCGCTGGCGCGCTGGGGACGGCCCGATGGCAAGGGCGGCAAGGCGCACGTGTTCGGCGACGTGGAGTTCTCCGACTGCGAGGACGCCGCCGAGCTGAAGAAGCTCACCGAGGCGCAGCTGGCGAAGTCGTGCGTGCCCACCGTGTCCTACACTGTGGACGCCGTGGCGCTTGCGCGCGCCGGCGAGGGCTTCGAGGGCGCGGACGAGGGCGACCTGGTGACCGTGGTGGACAAGGTGTACGACCCGCCGCTGCGCGTGCGCACGCGCATCACCAAGGTGGTGGAGGACCAGCTGCGCCCCGGCGAGGTCACCTACACGTTCGGCAACTACCAGACGGTCGCCGAGCTGATGGCCGCGCAGAAGTCGGCCGCCAAGTCCACCGCCTCGACCATCCGGGCGACCGTGACCGAGGCCGTGAACGCCTCGAACAAGGCATCGACCGGCAAATGGGGCGAGAGCCTGGCGGCCGCCGAGGAGCGCCAGAAGGCGTACGCCAAGGAGGTCGGCGGCGCCGCCCAGGACTACACCGACCAGATAAGGGACGAGCTGGACAAGGCCCTCAAGGAGTACGCCGACAACGGGGACACCACGCTGGAGGAGGCGCTGAAGAAGTACTCCGACGACGGCAACCTGACCCTGGACGAGGTGCTGCGCCTGTACACCGACACGTCGATAGAGCAAAGCGAGAGCGTGCTCAAGCAGATAGACGAGGCCAACAAGGAGTACCTGGAAGGCGTCACGGGCAAGTTGGACGAACGGCTGACGAGCGCCGAGGGCGAGGTGGATGGGCTGCAGAAACAGCTCGACCAGCTGCCGACGGATATCCGCAAGAAGATCGTTGACATGCTCAACAGCGAGGTGAACACCACGGGTGGCTGGGTGTACGAGGAGCCCGGCCAAGGCATCCTGGTGTACGACAAAAAGCCCGAGAGCGCCACCAAGTGCGTCAAGATAGGCGGCGGAATCATCGGCGTGGCCAACTCCAAGTACTCCAGCGGCGCGTGGAAGTGGCGCACGGCCATAACCGGCGACGGCGTGACCGCCGACGAGCTGACCACGGGCCGCATCAAAGGCGGGAACTCGTACTGGGACCTCGACAGCGGGGCCTTCTACCTGCGCGACGGCTCCATCTTCATGACCGACAGCAACGGCAACAGGGTCTATATCAACGCCACCAACGGCTTCCAGATATACGACAAGAACGGCTCCATCATCGCGGGCACCGTGCTGGTGGGCAGCACCTCCATGTTCCGCTGCAACATGGTCGGCACGTCGTCAACCAACTACATCACCACCGGCACGACGACGAACAACCACCCGGGAGCGTCGTTCGTGAACGGCTCGACCGAGTACTGCACCATCGAGGCCGTCCACGCGAAGGACAGCCCCACGGCGAGCTCGACCGACGGCGTGGGCATATCCACCTGCGGCTACGGCTTCCTGGCAGTCAACCGCTACTACCGCCAGACGTGGCTGACGACCCCCTACTACGCGGGCTACATGAGCCACCCCGACGAGCAGCTGTACATGAGGAGCGGCAACAGCAACGCGGGCGGCTCGGCGTACGTGAAGCTGCAGGAGAACTCCAACAACTACGTGTACCTGGATAGCAGCCGCGCAGACATTGGGTCGTCGGGCACCGCCAGGATACTCGCCCCGAAGTTCGCCATAGGAACCAGTCCGAGCAGCGGCGGCACCTACGGGTACACGGGCTCCACGCAGTTCATCGGGTGCATCACCAACAACGGCAACAACTGGACGTGGGGCACCATCAACGTGGTGAACGGAATCATCACCGGCATGAGCAGCATCACGGGAAACTAGACCAGCGAGAGAGGAAACGGAATGTTCTACCACCTTGTGCAGCAGCCCGAAGCGCCGCAGGCGCTCGACGGCGCGCCGAAGCCGCCCGAGGCGCTTCCGGTGTTCGAGTGCATCAGCGACCCGGCCACGGCGCGGGCCATCGTGGAATCGGAAGACGTGTTCGAGTTCGACGGCAAGGGCGGCTTCACGCTTGTGTCCAGCCCCGTGGCCGTCATGGACGCGGAAGGCGGCGAGGCTAACGCCGTGGACTTCTCGGCGCTCACCGACGAGGAGATATGCGGGGTCCACAGAGCGCAGCCCGGCGACATATCGCGGACACTTGCGGCCGAAGGAAAGGAATGAGGCATGGCAACGCACGAGCTTACGCTCAACCTCAAGAAGACCAACATAGCGCCGCCCGTCATCACCGTGCACCAGGGCGACAGCGCCGAGGTCCTGAAGGCCGCCATCTACGACGGCGACAAGAAGGCGGCCCTGACGGGCTGCAAGGTGCACCTCATGGCTGCGAAGCCCGACCACACCTACGTGGAGCAGCAGTTCACTGGCATCAGCGACAACGTGGCCACCGTGACGGTCGACCCCGCCGTCTTCGGCGTGGCCGGGCTGCTCAAGGTGTGCTACGTGCGCGTGCGGAACGCGGCAGGGCTGGACGCCACCACCGAGAACGTCCTGGTGAACGTGCTGCCCTCGGCGAGCGCGTCGGGCGAGATATCCGGCCCGTACGTCGATGCGGTGGAGGCGATCATCGCGAACCTCGAAGGGCAGCTAGCCGACGTGAGCGCGCTGAACGCGCAGATGCAGAAGGCCGAGGCCTCCCGCGCGAGCGCGGAAAACCAGCGCGCCACGAACGAGAAGGCACGCCAGACCGCCGAAACCAAGCGCGCAGAGGCCGAGAAGAAGCGAGCCACGGCGGAAAGCGACCGCGTGACCGAGGCGTCGCAGCTGAAGACGGCCTCGCAAGCCGCCACGGCTGCGGCAAACGGCGCGGCCTCGAACGCCGACGCGGCGGCAAACATCGCCCTGCAGATAGCCAACAGCGTGGCGCAGGGCAGCGCGGGCAGCTCGGACATGGCCAAGCAGAAGCAGCAGATAGCCGACCTGTACGGCAAGCTGGCCGACGCCACGGACGCGTTCATCTACGACGACGGCACCGTGTACTGCCCCGCCTCCAAGGCCAGTGCATCTGGCAGCACCATCACGTTCGGGAGCACCTGCACGGCGTCCGGCACAACCCTCAACCTCAAGTAGAAAGGCAACGAAATGGCACAAGCGAAAACCCTGTCGGTGGGCGGCATCGGCTACGAGGTCATCGACGATACCGCGCGCAGCAACGCGCAGACGGCGCTCAACAACGCCGAGTACAACCGCCAGGGCCAAATCGGCAAGTACGGCGGGCAGAACATCGCCACCATCCTGGCGGGAGAGATCGGCAGCGGCAGCGTGTACGACGCGCTGCAC
The DNA here is from genome assembly GCF_003474385.1 of Eggerthella sp. AM16-19. Taxonomy (NCBI): domain Bacteria; kingdom Bacillati; phylum Actinomycetota; class Coriobacteriia; order Eggerthellales; family Eggerthellaceae; genus Eggerthella; species Eggerthella sp. AM16-19. Next base: position 10,966 of record NZ_QUCY01000001.1, on the reverse strand, counting down.
AAGCGAGCCGCCAACGGCAACTTCGCGGGCCTGCGCGTGGGAGACTACATCGACGTGCCGCTGGTAAGCGCGTCGGGCGTGGCGGCCCAGCAGTCCGTGCGCTTCCTCCTGGCGCACTTCGACCCGTACTACTGCTGCGGCGACAGCTCCAAAGGCCACCACATCGCCTTCGTGGCCTCCGCGCCCATCGCCGTGGCCAAGACCGTGACCGGCGTTGCCAACGACAGCTTCCTGATGTGGAACACCACCAACACGAACCAGGGCACCGCCGACCGGAAATGCCCCTACCTCAACAGCAACCTCAAGGCGTGGGAGACGGCCTTCGAGGCGTGCCTGCCCGAGGGGCTGACCAAGTACCTGCTTACCCAGCGCGTGCTGCTTGAGGAGCGGTACAGCGCCAGCGGCGCGCTCAACGACTCCAACTCGTGGAGCTGGCAGGATATCGGCAAGGTGTTCTCGCTGTCGGAGATGGAGGTGTACGGCTGCCCCGTGTGGGGGACGAATGGCTACAGCGTGGGCTTCGACTGCCAGTTTGACCTGTTCCGAGACACGGCGCACCGAGTCAACGGAAATCGGTGCAGTTGGTGGCTGCGTTCCGTTGCGTCGGGCTCCGCGTCCGGCGTGTGCTGTGTCAACGGCAACGCCGCTGCCGCCTGCTACTCGGCGACGGGCGTCTGGGTTCGCCCCCGCCCCGGCTTCCTCGTCGGCTAGCCAGCCGAGTGCTCTATACTCTGCTTTTAGGCGACCGCCTTGCGCGGTCGCCTCCTGCCCGCGAAGCGGGCCGTTTTTTTCGCCAGTTTCCCCAGGAGGTGCACGTGAGCGGCGTCTACCAGCGCAACCGCGAGGTGTCCGAGTACAAGTTCTTCACACAGGCCATCGCCATCCGCGTGGAGGTTAATAAGCTGATGGCGTCCTCCTCAGTAGTGCCCAAGGCCTACAGGCTGCTGAACGCGGTGCCGACCGTGGAGACGGCGCGCAGCATCGTGTACAACGTCAACCGCGCCGACTGCTTCTATCCCAACAGCTCGTTCAACGCGCTGGAGAGGAAACGCTACCTGACGCTGGCCATAGCGGACTGCGAGCAGCTTATGCTGGACATGCAGTGCCTCATGGATATCGGCCTGCCCGTGAACGCCAACCGCTTCGAGGAGCTGGCGGCCATGGTCGAGGAGGAGATCAAGCTGCTAAAGGGCGCGCGCAAGAACGTGCGCGTCACCGGCAAGAAGTCCACCGAGGAGCGCATAGCCGAGGCCGAGGCCGAGCTAGAGCGCCTGCGTTCGCTATAATGGACGGCGGTCGCGCCTTGTTTATCGGTACAATTGGTGGCTGCGTTCCGTTGCGTCGGGCTCCGCGTCCAACGTGTGCTATGTCAACAACAACGGCAATGCCAACTACAACTCGGCGACGAACGTCTGGGTTCGCCCCCGCCCCGGATTCCCTTATTGCCAGACCGAGTAGGCCCCAGAGCCGAAAGCAGAGCGCGAAGAGGAAGGAAGGCGCGACCGTCGGGCATGCGCCCGTAAATACGCACCCCGCGAGGGTGGCCGGACGCTGCTTGCATGGCGCGGCGCTCCGTGGCTTCGCCGCGTTTCATGGCCATACCTCAAGCGGCTGCCAGAGCCACATTGCAAGCCGCGCGGGGTGCCTCCTGTGAACTCCGAGCAAAGGCGGGCGGCGCGCCGCAAGCGCCGCGAGGAGAAGCGCGCGCAGGCCAAGGCCGAGCGCGTCAAGGAGTGCACGCTTGATACCGTGGCCGACCTCAACAGCCTGTGCAAGGCTTCAAAGCAGGCCGCGCGGGGCGTCATGTGGAAGGCATCCACGCAGCGATACATGAAAAGCTACCTGCGCAACGCCGTCCTGTCCCGCCGCGACCTTTTGGAGGGCCGCGACATATGCCGGGGCTTCATACGGTTCGACCTATGGGAGCGAGGAAAGCTGCGCCATATCAGCGCCGTACACTTCCCCGAGCGCGTTGTGCAGAAGTCGCTGTCGCAGAACGCGCTCGTGCCCGCGATCGTGCCCACCCTCATAGCCGCGAACTCCGCGAACATCAAGGGGCGCGGCACCGACTACGCCCTGAAGCTGCTCAAGCGCCACCTGGCCGACCACTGGAGGCGGCACGGCCGCGAGGGCTACATCCTCCTGGGCGACTTCTCCGACTACTTCGCGCGCATAGCGCACCAACCCGTCAAAGACCAGGTGGCCTCCGCGCTGCTAGATCCGCGCGTGGTCGCCTTGGAGCACCGCCTGATAGACGCGCAGGGCGATGTGGGCCTGGGGCTGGGCAGCGAGCCGAACCAGATATGCGCCGTGGCCCACCCCAACTGCATCGACCACTATGTGACCGAGATGCTGCGCCCCGAGTCTTACGGGCGCTACATGGACGACTTCTACCTGATACACGAGTCCAAGGACTACTTGCAGGCGTGCCTGCTGCTGATAGAGGGCAAATGCGCCGAGCTGGGCATCGAGCTGAACCCGCGCAAGACGCGCGTGGTGAAGCTCACGCGCGGGTTCACGTGGCTGAAGAAGCGCATCTTCTACACGGAGACGGGCCACATAGTCGTGAAGCCGTGCCGAGACTCCATAACGCGGGAGCGCCGCAAGCTCAAGAAGATGGCCCGCATGGTCGCCGATGGCATCATGACCCCCGAGCAGGTGGAGCAGAGCTACCAGAGCTGGCGCGGAGGCATGAAGCGGCTGGACGCGCACCGCAGCGTGCGGGCCATGGACGCGCTGTACCGCAGCCTGTTCGGAAATCCCGCGGGGGGGGGTTGCTCAATGCAATCCAAACCTGGAGGCGACACGGATGGGAACATGCCCCTACCCTAGCAACGGAAGGAGCGACCCATGACGGAACAGGAAATCGCCGGGGAGATCAACGGCTACAAACAGCAGCTTGAGCAGAGCGACTACAAGGTCATGAAGGCGGTGGAGCGCATCTTCTCCGCATCGTCCATCACCGACCTGCTCTCGGCCATCGCCGCAGCTGCCAAGGAGGTGGCCGAGATCATCTCGCAGCGCCAGACGTGGCGCGACCGCATCAACGAGCTGGAAGCCATGGAGCCCGACCAGCCGGAAGCGCCGCAGGAGTAGCGAGCGCCCCTTCGGGGGCGCTTTTCTTTTGCCCGGCGACACCTCGCGGACAATCGCGGCAGCGATTCGAGGAGGTGAGAAAACGAATGACCGACGTGCTGGAAATCTTCGCGCCGTACGGCCCCGGGTCGCTTTTCGGCGCACTGCTCGTTCTAGTGGTCCTGTACTTCGGCAAGCAGTTCCTCGAAGAGTTCAAGGCCCAGAACGAGCGCAAGGCGAACATCGACCTCAAGCGCGAAGAGAGAAAGCAAGACGAGGTGAACGAGCGGGCGCAGCGCGACCGCGAGCGCAGCCAGATGGAGGGCCGCATCGCCGCGCAGATGGAGCGCAGCAACGCGCTGATGGAGGCTATGAAGGCGCTCATGGAGTCCGTCGTGACCTCCAATGAGGTGCTGCACGCCGACCTGGCGAACAGCCAGGCGCGCAGCCAGGGCATGGCGGCGAAGGTCGACCACATCGCCGACCGCGTTGACCTGCTCTACAAGGAATCGGCTCGATAGAAAGGAATCCGAAATGACAGAAATGCAAGCAATCGCAGCCATCGTGCTGTCTTTCGCCGTGCCGTTCGCGGTGCAGCTGATCAAGACCGAGGCCATGACCGGCAAGGCCGCGCGCATCCTGGCGCTGGGCTGCTCGCTCCTGGCGGGCGTCGTGACCGGCTTCGTGGGCGGCGTGCCCGCAGACCCGGGCGCATGGGTCACGTGCGCCTTCGCCGTGGTAGGCGGCGTGCAGGCGGCCTACACGCTGTTCAAGTCGGTAGGCATCACATCCAAGTGGCTCGACGCCCTGCTGGGCGTGACCGTAGGCGGGAAGGAGTAGGCAATGGCTAAACTGTTCATCATCTGCGGCCACGGCGCTGGCGACCCCGGCTGCTGCGCAGGCGGCTGCACCGAGGCCGAGCGCGTTCGCGCCCTGGGCCAGCGAATCAAGGAACTGGGCGGTTCCGAGGTCGAGCTGGGCGATACGTCCCGCAACTGGTACGCCGACGGCGGGCTTAGCCGCCTGAGCACCGACGCGCCAGTGGTGGAGCTGCACATGGACGCCAGCGGAATCGCGACAGCGCACGGTGCCCACGTCATCATCAAGTCCGGCTTCGAGCCCGACGATTACGACAAGGCCCTCGCCGACAAGCTGTCGGCGTTCATGCCCGGGCGCTCCGAGAAGCTGGTACGCCGTTCCGACCTCGCGAACCCGAACCGAGCCGCCGCGCGCGGCATCAACTACCGCCTGTGCGAGAACGGCTTCATCGACAACGACGGCGACCGCGAGAAGTTCAACGGCAACCTGGACGAGCTGGCGCGCATCTACCTGGAATGCTTCGGCATCACTGCTGGAAGCGCCCCCGCAGCCGTCCCGCAGCCGCAGCCTGCGCAGCAGGAAACGGCCGAGAACTTCGGCGGCACCTACCGCTGCACTGTGGACTACCTGCGCGTGCGCGACGCCCCCGGCCTGGGCGGCACCGAGGTGGCGCACTATTCCAGCGGCGAGACCGTGACGCTGGATAACTGGTACAAGATCGCCGACGGCTACGTGTGGGGCCGATACACGGGCTACAGCGGCGCAACGCGCTACATCGCCGTGGGCAAGGCCACGGGCAAGCCAGAGGCCGACGACTATCTGGTGAAGGTGGGATAGGCCATGCCGTACCCGAGCCCCGCAGACGAGGAGCGCAACGGCGGGTGCGGCCCCATCCTCGCGGCGGTCGTCCTGCTGTTCATCGTCCTGGCCGCCGCCAGCTGCGCGTCGCAGGCCATGGGGGCGCAAGACGTGACCGTGAGGCAAGCCCGCACGGACGGCCCCATATACGACCTGCCCGAGGGCATCGGCCAGGAAATCGTGTGCGACGAGCACAACCGCGAGTACCTGCTGCTTACCACCGAGCAGGGCGGCGTGTTCCTCATGCCGTACATGGACGAGGACGGCGAGCAGGAGATCATGCCGCAGGCCTAGAACGCAAAGAAGCCGCCCCGTATGGAGCGGCTTCTTTCTATCTGACGAGCAATACGAACGCCCGCCTAACGACGAACACGCGTATGTGTTCGCCTACTGAACAGTTGGTGGACTGTCGGGGACTCGAACCCCGGACCTTGGGATTAAGAGTCCCCTGCTCTACCAACTAAGCTAACAGTCCAAGAAAATGATATGTGAAAGTTCGTTTAACAAGCATGTTTACAATGGTGGACCGTCGGGGACTCGAACCCCGGACCTTGGGATTAAGAGTCCCCTGCTCTACCAACTAAGCTAACGGTCCAAGTAAACACACTATGTCAAACAGCTGCGCGATGGGGTGGGTGAAGGGATTCGAACCCTCGACCTCCAGAGCCACAATCTGGCGCCCTAACCAACTAGGCCACACCCACCAAGGCGCGAGTAAGTATTATACGCACTTCAAAAATCTGCGCAACCCCCTTTTCGAAACTTTTTTCGAAAAGGTTTTTGAAACCGCCTAGGCTTAATTTGTAAGTTCATCCGAGAGCTTCGCTTCCGCTATCGAACTCAACCGATTATGCATCAGCTGAGCGGGGGCAGCCTATTCTGGAGACGAAGGCTGAAGCCCACTGGATTCGCGCGAGCTCGTCCGGGCGCTTCGCTTCCGCCATTGCCCAGAATCGGCATCCGCGACCAAGTTTCAGGAGTTCCCTTCCAAGGGCAAATGCCGAATGCCCTCCGACGCGATAGGAGGCGTTCGCGTAAAGGGGCCGGTTATCTTGCATCAAATCAGATCGCAGCGTTGCCATGAACGAAAGCCGCGCCAGGCATACATCGCCGCGACGCCTCGCAATGCATGCTTCGCATCCGCTATATGCGGCACGTTATATCCTCCATATAAGGCAATGATGTTAGGAGCCTCAGCCACCTTTCCCGATTAACCATCGAGCCATTTACCCGGGCTTTGCATCAACTCATCTAAAACACCGCATAACACGGCGAGCGCACATGGCGAAACCACCATCTCGCGTTCGCCTTCAACGGCAGGGGCTTATAGAACATAGCGGCAAAGGCGATATGACGACACGCAAATTTTTGTGCAAATGCACTACGGTCACATGCCGTTAACCAAATAGAAGCTACCACTCGGGTTAGAATGTGGTCATTCCCGTTGAATACTTGGAGATACCCATATGGAGACATTCCTGCTTATATTGCTTATGCTCGCCGCTGTTCTGGCATCGTCGGTGATTGACCAGCTTGTACCTAAAGTGTCATCACCACTTATCCAAATCGGCCTAGGCCTTGCCATCGCCGTGGTCGCAGGACGGCAAATCGATCTGCTGTTCGACGAATCGGAGCTATTCTTAGTCTTGTTCATCGCCCCGCTGCTGTTCCATGAGGCGAAAGAAGCCAAGAAAACGGAATTGTGGCGCAACAGACGCTCTATCTTGTCGCTGGCAATCGGCTTGGTCCTGGCGATCATCGTTGCCGTGGGCTTTTTCGTGAACGCCATGATCCCCTCCATTTCGCTTGCCGCGGCGTTTGCGCTGGGCGCGGCGCTTGGCCCGACAGACCCCATCGCCGTGTCCGCTGCATCGAAAGACGCCGACATCAGCCCACGATGCAAGGCGCTCCTTAAGGGCGAATCGCTTATCAACGATGCCTCGGGTATCGTAGCCTTCCAATTCGCCATAGCCGCGGCTATGACCGGTGCCTTCTCCCCTGCTCACGCCATTGGCGAGTTTCTGCTGGAGTTTGTGGGTGGCATCGCGTTCGGCTTGATACTCGGCGTCATCGGCAACGGTATCGTTCGTCTCGTGCGATCCTGGGGCCTTGAGAACACCACGTTCCATGTTCTGTTCGAGGTGTTCACTCCGTTCATCGTGTTTCTGACCGCCGATCAGCTCGGCGGTAGCGGCATCCTGGCAGTAGTAGCCGCCGGCCTGGTCAACGTCATCTCACCCCGCACCGCCGGACCCTCGGTCTCTCGTCTGAACATCGTCTCCACCAGCGTATGGCGCGTCATCTCCTTCACGCTAAACGGCATCGTGTTCGTGTTGCTGGGAACGCAGCTACCGCGCGCCATGCAAACCACCTGGAGCAACGTGGCCATCTCGAACTGGACGCTGCTCATATATGTGCTGACCATCAGCTTCATCCTCATCGCCGTTCGCTTCGTATGGGTGCTGCTGATGGAGCGCGTGCACCATCGACATGTCGCAAAGCGCAACGAGAAAGCCGCGAAAGAAAAGAACATCGCACCCGAGCCGCGCAAGTCGCTGGCTCATGACGTGCATTCTGCCGCCATCATGACGCTTGGCGGTCCGAAGGGTACCGTAACGCTAGCGGTGATCCTGACCCTTCCGCAAGCAATCGCGCAACGTCAGCTTATCCTGTTCCTGGCCTGCGGCGTTATCGTGGTCACGCTTCTGCTCGCTACTTTCGTGGTTCCGGTCTTGGCCCCCCAAAAGAAACGCGACAACACCGAACAACTCGAACGCGATGTTCAAGCGAACCTTGATATCCTCCGCGTCGTGATCGAGGAGCTTTCCGCACGTCAAACGCCTGAAAACCGCGCAGCAACTCAAATCGTCGTTCGCCAGTACAACGACCGCATCAAAAGGATCAAAGAGCTTAACGGCATAGAAGATGAGCCCAACATGAAGCTGCGCCTGCGCACGCTGGCGTGGGAACGCGAATTCGCACGAAACCTTATAGATGCCGACGAGGTAGATCGTTTCGCTGGATATCAGTACCTTATGCGCCTTGCGCGCATGGAGGAGCTGATCATGCATCAACACTCCGTACGAGCCAACCTTCGACAACATTTCATACGATGGAGAACGTTCGGCCGACGCAGCTTGCAGGAAATCGTCCATAAGGTCCCTGGAGCCGAGCTGAGCGAGACCACGCAAGCAACGCGAGCTCTGCAAATCAAATGCTACGAGCATGTGGTAGACAAGCTTCATGAAGAACTGGCTGGAAACTCCCCCGCCAATGCTGAGGACATCTCGAAGCTGCTCATCGAATATCAGCGCCTGTTGAGAACGCTGCGCGCTGCCGCCCCCTCCATTACCACATTCACGACAACGCAAGACAAAAGCGCTGATGTCGAGCGACTTGGCTTGGAAATCGAGCTCGAACAGATCCAAACCCGCTACGACGATGGAGAGCTTTCCCGCGTGGCGGCAAAGCGTTTGCGAGAGAACGTCAATCTTATGCAAATGGATCTGGAAGACAACGTCTAGAATGAAATTTGGTAGTTGACCTGCGTCAACTACCAAAACTGGACACACAATTTGTCCTATAAGTCGTGGTTTACCGCCTCTTGCGCTAAGGGTGCAGAGGGTAGACTGAAACTATAACAAAATGACCGCCCAAAAGGGCGGCCATTTTACTGAGCAGTTGAACTCAATGAAAGCCTACATGCGCTCGGGAGCGGATACACCGATAAGATCGAGCGTCAAAGCCAATACTGTACGCGTTGCATCGGCAAGAGCCAAACGGGCGCTTTGAATGGCGGGATCTTCGCCGACGATATGACAATTGGTATAGAACTGATGGAACAAGCCAGCAAGCTCCTGCGCATAATGCGTCAAGCGGAACGGGGCACGGTCGCGTGCTGCCAGGGCCACAAGCTCGCCAAAGTCATCCATCTTGCGCATAAGGGCGATCTCGGACTCGTGCGTGAGCACGCTGAGGTCGACATCTGCGGGGATGACCTTTGCAGCCAGCTCATCAGCGGACAGCGACTCGGCACCTTCGCCAGCTGCTTTGCGCAAGACAGAGCAAATACGCGCATGAGCATACTGCACGTAGTACACCGGGTTGGAGTTGTCCTTCTTCTTGGCAACCTCGATATCAAAGTCGATAGGCTGATCGGAGGAACGCGAGAGCATCAGGAAGCGCGTAGCATCCACGCCAACTTCATCGATAAGCTCGGCGAAAGTGACCATCTCGCCCGTACGCTTGGACATACGCACAGCTTCGCCATCGCGGAACAGGTTGACCAGCTGTCCCAGCACAACCTCAAGCGCACCCGGATAACCCCAAGCGGCAAGCATTGCCTCGCAGCGGCGGATATAACCGTGGTGATCGGCGCCCCACAGGTCGATCAGGTGATCGAACCCACGCTGCATCTTGTTGTAGTGGTAGGCCACATCAGACATGAAGTACGTGTATTCGCCGTTTTCCTTGAGCAGAACACGGTCCTTGTCATCGCCGAAATCAGTGGAACGGAACCAAGTGGCGCCATCCTTGTCGTACAGGTAACCCTTCTCGTTCATAATCTCAAGAGAGCGGGAAACGGGCGACGTGCCGTTTTCGTCGGTCTCGTAGAGGCTGCGCTCGCTAAACCAAGTATCGAACGTGGTACCAAAACCGGTGAGGGTTTCGCGAGCAAGATCGAGCATCTCCTGATAGGCGATTTCACGGAACGCCTCCATGCGTTCCTGGTCGCTAACGCTCTCCCACTTGTTTCCATCACGGTCGATGATGTCCTGGGCGATATCCTTCACATAGCCGCCGCCATAGCACTTCTCAGGCATCTCGACATCATGACCAAGCAACTGCATATAGCGAACGGAAACCGAATTACCGAAGACATCCATCTGAACGCCGTGGTCGTTGATGTAATACTCCTCGGATACCTGATAACCGGCATGACGCATCACGCGCGCAATGGCATCGCCAAGCGTTGCCCAGCGGCCATGACCGACATGCATCGGACCCGTAGGATTGGCAGACACATACTCAAGGTTAACGTTATGAGGAGTGCCTTCAGGCAACGTACCCTTGCCGAAGTCGAAACGCTCCGCACGCACACGAGCAGCAACAGACTGGAACGCGGAAGGCGTCAACTTAATGTTGATAAAACCAGGACCTGCGATCTCGACAGAAGCAATCATGTTGTTTTCGGGCAGATGATCGACGATGATCTGCGCAATCTCGCGCGGATTTTTGTGGGCCAGCTTTGCCGTACGCATGGCAACGGTCGAAGCCCAATCGCCATTGGATAGGTCGCGAGGACGCTCAAGTGCCGGAGCAGGACGCTCGGCCAGCTCCAGCGTTGCGTCGTCACAAGCAGCGGCAATGGAAGCCGCAATGAGGTTTTCCAGTTCTTCGCGAATTTGCATGTTGATAAAACTTCCTTAAGCTAGCACCGAATACATAGTTCTGCATCTTACCATGCTTGTCCCAACAATCCGATATGCAGTCGCCAGGCAACACGGTAAACCGAAAACCAAAAGCTCCCCCGCATATGCGAGGGAGCTTTCAGGCCTTGCCCAAAGATCAAATCTTGAACAAAGGCAAAGGCTTTAGGAGATGCGACAGGGCATGCGCACGCACTGTCGCGAGTAAGCGATTGTCTGAGTTTCCATTCGCGATGAGCAAACGAACGAAACCATAGGACCGAGAACAATCGAGGATGAGCTCAGAACACAAGTTGTACGCTATTCAGAATCACCATCGTTCATTCCCCGTGTTTGCTGCACCGTGCTCAATTAGACATGACTACGGGAAGGATCAGCAAACAATGCCAGTCATCAAATTAAGCAGTGATGACGGTGCCTGTCTTGCCCTCGAGGCCAGCAGCGGCGCACTCGAGGGAGGTGATGAGAGCCTTGCCCTTCGGGAAGGCCTCGACGTACTCGATGCAGGCCTCGACCTTGGGCAGCATGGAGCCGGGGGCGAACTGGCCCTGGGCGATGTACTCGCGGGCCTCGGCCACGGTCATCGTGGACAGCTCTTCCTGGTCGGGCTTGTTGAAGTTGATGCAGACCTTCTCGACGGCGGTCAGGATGACCAGCATGTCGGCGCCGAAGTCGGCGGCCAGCTTAGCGGAGGAACGGTCCTTGTCGATGACGGCGGGGACACCCTCGTAACCCTTGTCGGTCTCGAAGACCGGCACGCCGCCGCCACCGGTGGACACGACGAT